>NZ_JBFRUJ010000052.1:0-4805 GCF_041474575.1 Vibrio sp. 10N.222.51.C5 | reverse complement strand
TATTTTAGGACGAGACACGTTGTATTCTCAAATCCCGCTAACGCTTTGGGCTAGCGACTGATCTGCTTAATGATTTACTTGCTCAACAACCTCGCGTGTTAGGCGCGCGATCTCGTCCCACTTACCGTTTTCAACCAGCTTCTTGTCGACCATCCATGTACCACCGCAGGCTAATACTTGAGGCACTGCTAAGTAGTTATCGATGTTTGATGGCGTGATACCGCCAGTTGGCATGAGTCGAATATCGCCGTATGGGCCAACGAGCGATTTAACCATGCTGATGCCGCCAGATGCTTCTGCTGGGAAGAACTTCAAGGTTGTTAAGCCCATCTCTAATGCCGCTTCAACGGTGCTTGGATTGTTCACACCTGGAATGATATCGATGCCGATCTCTTGGCATGCTTTAACTGTGTTCGGGTTAAAGCCCGGTGATACCACAAACGTTGCGCCCGCTTCTTTTGCTGCGAGTGCTTGCTTATGGTTCAAGATGGTGCCCGCGCCGATCAGCATGTCAGGCTGTGCTTGGCTAAGCAGTCGGATAGCTTCAACAGCGGCGTCTGAACGGAACGTAATTTCAGCGGCGGGAAGCCCATTCTCAGCCAATACTTTGCCTAGAGGGATAATATCCTCTGCGTTATCAATGGCGATAACAGGGATAACTTTAAGTGCTTTTAGCTGTTCGTTAATTGTAGACATGGGTTTACTTCTTAATATCAGTTTGAAAGAGTGTCGGTGATGGGTTTTGGGATGATTGCGCCGTGATGTTGAATGACCAGTCTCGCCAGTGCATTGCCTTTGCGGCAGGCTTGCTGAACAGAGCCGCCAGATAGATAGCAAGACAAGAATCCGCCATTGAATGAATCGCCTGCTGAAGTGCTATCAACCACGGTTTCTACTGGCGTGGTTTCAATTAGGCTTGGTGTTTGGGCTGGAGTTTCACTGACCAAACAGCCTTCAGCACCGAGTTTTACAATGATGGTCTGCACGCCAAGCCTGTGTAGTCGGTCGATGGTGTCTTGAGGTGTTTGGTCGCCCCATAGTTGCTGTTCATCATCAAAGGTAACCAAGGCGATATCAGTGGTTTGATAACCCAGTCGATAGCACTCTTTGGTCGCGCTTTCTGATTCCCATAGTTTTGGTCGGTAGTTACTATCAAAGGCGATGGTAACGCCACGTTCACGCAGGCCTTCAATGATAGTGAGCAACTTTAGCTGATCGCTGTGTGGCAGTATCGCGAGGGAAATGCCACTCAGAAACACCATATCAACATCGTGAAGTTGGTTGGCTATCTTATCGAAATCGGGGTGCTGTACCATGTAGCGAGCCGCCGAATCGTTGCGCCAGTATAGGAAGGTGCGCTCACCAACATCGTCGAGTTGAATGAGATAGAGCCCGGGTGAACGCTGCTCGTCAATAAGCACGAATTCGGTTGATAGTCCTTCATCTTGCCATCGGTTAAGCATCTCTTGGCTGATAGCGTCAGAGCCAAGCGCCGAGACATAGCTAGTTCGCATCGCTGGATTCGCAGTGTTATTGCAGTTCATGGGGTTGCTAACCGCAGCGCTGCGGTTCAAGTAGATTGCCGCGTTTAATGTGTCTCCACCATAGCTTTGATGCATGTTGCCAAATGGAGCCCCATTCAGTTCAATCATGCACTCACCGATGATTGCGATGTGGGTCATAATATAGCCTTAGAAAGGAAAGGTTGGGTTTGTTCGTATTGAGGAAAGCATGACCATAATGAGATATGGTCATGCTTTTTCGATTCTAATCTTACGGGAGTGAGACTAGCCGATTACTTGTTGTCTAGTTTTACGAACAACATCGTTAGGACGAAAGACAGTGCAAATACACCCACCACGCCCATCAGTGCTTGAATGAAGTTTTGCGTACCGCCTGCAAGGTAAGCTGGCAAGCTGAATACAGAAGAAAGAATGTAGCTTGTTAAGTGCGTATCGATTGTTACCGAGATAGCACCGAACACGCCTGCAGCCAAGCTCGCGGTCATCATCGCTTTGGTGTATTTCGTGAGTACACCGAACAGAGCTGGTTCTGTGATACCTAGAATCGCAGTAACACTTGAGCCCATCGTAATTGAAGATTGCTCTTTAGAAACCGTTTTACGTTGCTTGTGCCAGATAGCCATTGTCGCGCCAGCAATTGCCATGTTACCCAAACACATGATTGGCATAAGTAGATCCTTACCATACAGTGCAAAGTTGTTCAGGCTGATTGGCGTCATGCTGTGGTGGATACCAAATACGATGGTGATCGGGCGAGTTAGACCAAACACAAAGCCTGTTAACGTCGGAGAGATTTCCAGTAGTGAGCTCATCACCCAACCTGCGCCATTACTTAGCCAGATACCAGCAGGGCCAACAAATGATAGCGTGATGGTCGAAGTTACCGTAAAGGCAAGCAGTGGTGTAAATACAGGCTTCGCAGAAGAAGGAACTAGGCGGTCAACTAACGGAGTCACTTTAGACAATAACCAGATTGCTAGAATCGCAGGAACAATCGCGCCGCCGTAGTTGAGCAGCTCAATAGGAACCACGCCAAGAACGGTCAGCTCCGGAGCAGCGCCTGCGTCTTTTAGCATTGTTGCTTTATCAACAAGCAGAGGCGCTAGCATTGCTGAAGAGACAGCAAGCGCAATGTATTCGTTTACTTTGAATACCTTAGCAGCAGAGAAAGAAACCAGCATAGGTAAGAAGAAGAACACAGCAACAGAGATCGAGCGGAAGAAATAAACTGTGTCTGAGGTTTCAGAGATAACATTGGTTGCAATAAGACCAGACAACAGGCCCATCAACATACCCGCGCCAGCGATTGCGGGTACAACCGGACCAAAGATGCCTGCGACAATACGCATCACGCCTTGGAACAGCTCGCCTTTCTCTAGTTCATCAGCCGGATTAGCGTCAGCTTGTTGAGTGTTTGATAGCGCGTTGAACCACTTCTCGACCTCAACACCGATGATGACTTGAGTTTGGCCTTGTTGAAGTACCACACCTTTCACATCTGCGATCTGCTTGATTGCTTCTTCGTCTACCAGCGACTCGTCTGCTAATTTGAATCTCAGCCTTGTCATACAGTGCGTGATACTCACGATATTGTCTTCACCACCAAGTGCAGTGATTAATAACTGTATATTTTCTTTGAAATTTTTCTTCTTCGATGATGACTTCGAGTTATTAATAACGGCATCACTTTTTTCTACCATTTGCATACTACACCTGTTATTGGAATATATTTAACTCGAGCAATCATAACGACAACCAATTTAAATCCAACGGAGTAAAAAGAGATCTCAATCACACTTAAAATCCGAAAAATTATTTTTTCACCGTTTTTGGCCAATTGGTATGTTTTGGTTATCAAAAAAAATCACTTAACGTACCAATTATTTTTACGCAAAATTAGCGCTTGAAATGTGGTTTTTAAAGCGGTTAGATAATAGGAGTTGACTTAAGTTTAGGTTATTTAATTGTGAAAGAAACTATTATATCTGATATCCATTGTATTATTACTAAACCAGACAGACACAACCTCATTACCGTGGTAGTTGAAACGAATGAAGGCGTGACAGGGTTTGGTTGTGCGACATTCCAACAAAGACCGCTTGCTGTAAAAACAATGGTCGATGAATATTTAAAACCTATTCTTATTGGTAAAAACGCCAATAATATTGAAGACTTATGGCAAATGATGATGGTCAACGCTTATTGGCGAAATGGCCCTGTTATCAATAATGCAATTTCCGGTGTTGATATGGCACTGTGGGATATTAAAGCCAAATTGGCGGGTATGCCGTTACACCAGTTATTTGGTGGTAAGTCTCGTGATGCTATTCCTGTATACACACACGCGACGAGCGACACGATGGAAGGGATTTATGAGCTGGTGGAATCTTTCCTAGACAAAGGCTACAAGCACATTCGTTGTCAGCTTGGTTTCTATGGCGGCGTTCCAACGGATTTGCATACCACTCAAAACCCGACTGAAGGTTCGTACTACGACCAAGATCAGTACATGGACAATACTCTAACGATGTTTAAGTCGCTGAGAGAGAAATATGGTAACCAATTCCATATTCTTCATGATGTTCATGAGCGCCTATTCCCGAACCAAGCGATACAATTTGCGAAGGAAGTCGAGCAATATAAGCCGTATTTCATTGAAGATATTCTGCCGCCAAATCAAACGGAATGGTTGGATAATATTCGCAGCCAGAGCTCAGTTTCATTAGGTTTAGGGGAGTTATTTAATAACCCTGAAGAGTGGAAATCATTGATTGCTAACCGCCGCATTGATTTCATTCGTTGCCATGTTTCACAGATTGGTGGTATTACCCCAGCTCTGAAACTCGGCCATCTATGTCAGAACTTCGGTGTTCGTATTGCATGGCATTGCCCGCCAGATATGACGCCAATTGGCGCAGCGGTAAACACGCATTTGAATGTGCATTTACACAATGCTGCCATTCAAGAACATGTCGAGTACAACGAGAATACACACAAGGTATTCCCGAACGCTGCAGAGCCAATTAATGGCTACTTATACGCTTCTGAAATCGCAGGTATTGGTGTTGAAATCGACCGAGAGGTTGCAGCCGAGTTCCCTGTTATGTATCGCCCCCACGAGTGGACTCAAAGTCGCCTTCCTGATGGCGCGATTCATACCCCTTAACTCGTATTTTTAATATCAAATGGTCGCTATAAGCGGCCATTTTCTTATTTAATATACTTACCAGATATTACGTATTATCTGGTAAGTATATTTCTAGTATCATTAAATTAATAATA
>NZ_JBFRUJ010000051.1:0-92156 GCF_041474575.1 Vibrio sp. 10N.222.51.C5 | reverse complement strand
CATTATACGATGCACGCACATCGTCTTAACGAGTTTGATAATGCCACATCTAACTGAAAACGAAACCTTTTTCTTTCATTTTTATTCTAAGTGCTCGCATAACCACCACTCCGCTAGTTTTTCCATCATGTTCGGCGTTTTCAGAGTGAATAAAATGTGACTAAAATCTCTAAAAAAGGAGGGCGAGAAATAATAGTAAATGTCATGTTGCTTTTTGCGATAAATCCGCCTTAATTTATAAACCTGTTTCAGTGGTGCTTGGTTGTCATAAATCTCCTGAAAATTAAGGAATTTGGAGTGTTAACATAAACTGATTTTTATTCGTGTTTTAGCATCCGATAATAACAATCTGAATGCATAAATTTAACTTATCAGCCTGTCAAAACATTCAGTAAACTAATCCCAAATGAGTAGAGTTATAGACACTTATAAGCCTTTGCAGAAAAAAGTAACGAGTTCAGTTGATAATTCACGCAAAAGTCTCGTCATTCCGTCTATCGTTTGGTACATTTGCCGCACATTTTGTCTCCCCTAAAATACCCATGCCTTCTCAGTTCCGAATTAACAAAATTGTTGAAATTGGTGACACTCTTCACCGCAGTGGCTGTGCTCCTTACAAGCTAGAGAAATACACTCAATTCTATGCAAAAAAGCATGGTGTTGATGTGATGATCCAAGCTACGCCAACTGCGATTAACTATCAATTTCCAGACGATAACAACGCCGTTATTCTTAAGCGTCTAAAGCCTGCGTCAATTAACCTGAGTTTGTTGGCCAATACGATCATTCGTATTAACCAGCCAAGTAGTGAGCCTGTACCAGAGCCTGTCGGTTACTCAAAATTTGTGACGGCACTTGCCAATATGGGAATTCCGCCAGCGTATTTGATGCTGGTGGGCAGCACGTTGGAAGCGGTGGGCTTTTCTGCCTTATTGGGTTTGATGGTTTGGGTATGTCAGCAAGTTCTTCATTCACGTCGTGCTATCGCGGTTGAATTCATCTCGGCACTGTTAACGGGTATCTTTGTTGCGTTTCTGGCGAGTACAGGGTTGCCGATTCCGGTGTGGGCGTTGTGTATCGCCTCGATTGTCTTGTTTGTCCCCGGGTTATCCATAGCTAACGCATTAGAATGTTTGGCGTTTAATGACTTGGTTTCTGGTACCAGCTTGCTAGGGCAGAGCGCCTTAACCCTGATTAAGCTGTTTGTCGGGATTATCATGGGGCTCAACATCGGTGAAGCGATATGGGGACAAGCGGTCTCCATCGACTATACCAACGCGGTACCGATGTGGATGCACATATCTGGCTTGGTGCTGATCTCTGTGTCTATCGGTGTGATGTTCAATGCTCGCCCTAAAGACATCTTACTTGGTTTGCCAGTTGCCGTTCTCGGTATGTGGGGCCCATTCTATCTAGGTTTTGATAGTGGTTGGGTTGTCGGCACTTGGGTGACGACGGTTCTTATTACTTTGTACGGAACTTGGATTGCCAAGAAGATGGAGCTCACGGGTTCTATTTATATCGTGCAAGGGATCATCATCTTGGTTCCGGGTAGCCGAGTATTAGTGAGTGCCAGCCAGTCGGTGTTTGAACAATCGATTCTGCCTATCCCGAGTATTGGTTTGTCGGCGTTATTCATGTTCTCTGCAATCGTGGCAGGGCAAATCACCGCTTACTCGATTTACTCACCAAAAGTCGAACGTTAAACCGTTCCGCTTCTCAAGTTTTTAAACAAACACAGCTTAGCGGCTGTGTTTGTTCGTTTTAGGTACGGATCTTTTTTAAGACAATTAACTCTTCGTAAAACTTGTTAGATTTATGCTCGCTAAGCCTGACAAGAGCCATTAAAATGGAACAAATTCTATTTAAATGAAGTATTAACGTATGTCTTTACCTCCTTGCCCGCAATGCCAATCTGAATATGTCTACCCAGACCAAAACAACCTAATCTGCCCTGAGTGTGCCTATGAGTGGAATCCAGAAGAAGAGCGTTTAGAAAGAGAAGCCGCGCGTGTTAAGGACGTAAATGGCGTTGTATTGGAAAGTGGCGATAAAGTTACCTTCATTAAAGATCTAAAAATTAAAGGCAGTTCTAGCGTATTGAAAATTGGTACTAAAGCTGTGATTCGACGCATCAATGAAGGCAAAGATCACCAACTAGATTGCAAGCTGGATGGTGGCGGTGAAATGCTGGTTACGGCGAAGTACGTTAAGAAGCAGTAACCATTGTTTCAAATAATTGTCGTAAATCTTCAATAAGTTTAAGTCGCTTCTCGACATACTGATTCGCATATTAAAACGCAATAATTTTAGAGAATTAAGATGATTAGAGAGTACAACCCAGCTGATATTGAGGTCGTTTTAGATATTTGGTTAACCGCCTCGATCAAGGCGCATGACTTTGTGGCTCCTGAGTTCTGGGAGTCTCAAGTAGGTAATATGCGCGACATATACATTCCTGCATCAATAACTTACGTGTATCAAGTAGACGGTGAGGTTTGTGGCTTTTATTCGCTTTATGAAGGTATCTTAGCGGCGATATTTGTGAGCCCACAGCATCAAGGCTGTGGTGTTGGTAAGCAACTTATCCAACACGCGAAGCTTGAATGCCCGAATCTGTCTTTGAATGTGTATAAAGAGAACCAAGCGACCATTGAGTTCTACTTGTCTCAAGGTTTCTCTATTGTGAGCGAACAAACTGATGAGCACACAGGACATCAAGAATACACCATGCACTTATCTTAAGCTTGATAACTAAACCCGGTAGAAAAGTAACAGGAATCAACATCATATGGACATGGTTAAAGCTGCTCTTTCGCATTCAACAAGAGCTGCTCAGTCATCAGATTATGAATTTCTGTTCGAGCTAAAAAAGGCGGCTGAATATGAGCCAATCAAGGCTGTTTTTGGCTGGGATGACCAAATTCAACGAGACATACACGCCGAAGAGTGGGCAGAGGAAAGGCCTGAAATCATTGAGTATCAGGGCAAAGCGATTGGCAGTGTGTTGCTGCAAGATAAAGGTGACCACTTCTACTTTTGCCGATTTTTCTTGCTGCCTGAATATCATGGTAAGGGCATTGGTAGCCAAGTACTGAAAGATTGCTTAACTAAGGCTGACAGCCTCAATAAACCCGTCGAACTTTGTTACCTAAAAGGTAATCGAGTTGGGGAGTTGTACTTGAGGTTTGGCTTTGAAATCACCTCTCAGAACGAGCAGTTTGTCTATATGTGGCGTAAATAGACACTCATTCAAAATGATCACACCGTGTCGGTAACTTGATAGGCACCTGACACTTATCTAACGTAAAACCTTGTAAAGCTCCCTATGCTTGATGACTAAGCGATTACACTTAGAAAAGATCGAGCGTAAGGGAGTGTGCAATGAATTATTACCCGACTTCAAAAATCGTGGGTGAACAAAGGTTTGGCTTTGGGCCAAAACTAGGTCAAACAACCTATTATTCTCCTGTAGAACAGTTGGATAAAAAGCCATTCGTTCACCAAGCTATACAAGACTTACCGAGTACTGAATCTACTCTGATTAAAGTAGGAGAGAATCGTGTACAACGAATGAAGGCCAAGGGTGACGAACAACAGATGCAAGCCACGAAGAAAGAAGCGCAGTCTTTTCTTCGAACGCAGTATCGACAACAAGCTCAAGCTCGCCACCTACAAAGTGTTGAAACTCCTTATGGTTTTCAAGAGCGCATCATTCAGTTTTGGAGCAATCACTTCGCCATCTCGGTCGATAATCGAAAACTGATGCCCTTGGCCGCCAGCATTGAAAACGATGTGGTTCGCCAGCATTGGAATGGTAACTTTGGCGAGATGCTGATGGCTTCTTCTAAACATCCTGCGATGCTTCTGTATCTCGACAATCAACTCTCGATTGGTCCCAATTCAAAAGTCGGAAAGCGCCGTAATAAGGGGCTCAATGAGAACCTCGCTCGTGAGATCTTAGAACTCCACACTCTTGGCGTTGACGGTTCTTACACTCAGCAAGACGTCATTGCCTTAGCAAAAGCGATTTCAGGCTGGGGCATTAAATTCAAATCTCCTGATGCTGGGTTTCGATTTGCTAATAACCTGCATGAGCCAGGAAGTATCACACTGCTTGGAAAGGCTTATTCTCAATCCGGCGTCTCGCAAGGAGAGTCGTGTTTAAAAACCTTAGCGACCCACAAAGACACTGCTGCGTACTTGGTTGGTAAGCTGTGCCAGCATTTCATTGGCGACATACCTAAAGAACTCTCAGAGCAAATGGTTGCTGAATATCTGAGAGGCGAGGGGAATTTACTGCCTGTTTATCGCTTGTTATTGAACAGTGCTGAGGCGAGTAAACCTAACCCTAATCGTTTTAGACCGCCGAAGGAGTGGCTGTTTGCCGTTCTTCGTAGTGCCGATATTTCTTTAAACGAGAAACAGGCATTCAATGCACTCAACAATTTAGGGCAGCCTCCTTTTAAACCGGGTTCACCTGCAGGCTGGTCGGATCAAGACAGAGACTACAATAGCCCTTCGGCGTTGACTCAACGTATGCAAGTTGCGAATAGGCTTGCGTCTGCTGCAATAAAATCGGCTAAAGCGTCAGGAGTTAAGCCGAAAGCGGTAGTGGATAAAGTGATCGCGGGTTTATATGGCGATGCTATTGATGAACACACCCAAATTGTATTGAACAAAGCCGACAGCGCTGCAATGCAACTTTCCCTGTTGTGGCTAAGTCCGCAGTTTCAATATCGTTAGGAGTGGGTATGAAAAAGTCAGATTGTTCTCAGAATAAAGCGCCACATAGTATTAACCGCCGCCAGTTCATGGGTATTGCGGCGGCTGTTGGCGTCAGTGCGATGCTGCCATTTCCAAGCTTTGCCAAAACAGGTTCAGACAATATCTTCATTTGGGTATCACTGCGTGGCGCGATGGATGGTTTAAATGTTGTAGTGCCGCATGCCGATCCGGATTACTCTAATTTGAGACCCAACATCGGATTAAAACCTGAACAGCTAGTGAAGTTGGATGATTTCTTTGGGCTTCACCCATCCCTAAAGCAATGCCATCAATGGTATGAGAGTAACGAACTCAGCTTTGTACACGCTTGTTCAACCGCTTATCGCGAGCGCTCACATTTTGATGGACAGAAGATATTGGAGAATGGCACTTCCGACCCGTTTAACACCGTAGGGTGGATTAACCGTTTACTCACGTTGAGCTCAGAAAAATACGATGGAATAGCGATTGATTCGGGCTTACCACTCATCATGCAGGGCGAATCGACCGTTGCAAGTTGGTACCCAAACCGCTTAAAAACACGTGATAAACAAACGGAATTGCTGGAAGAGTTGTTTCAAAGTGACCAAATGCTGTCTTCAAACTTTGAAAGTGTCATGAAGATAGATCAACTGGTGGGAGACCAAGGTGTCGGCAAACAGTTTAAATCATTGATGGGTAAAACAGGCGACATATTATCGGCTGATAACGGACCAAACATCGCAGCGTTAGAATTGGGTGGATGGGACACTCACGCCAATCAAGGCAACGTAAATGGACGGTTGAGTAATCAACTTAAAACTTTGGATGGTGGGTTAGCGGCTCTCAAGACTTCACTAGGTGATCGTTGGCAGAAGACAGTGATCATCGCGGCCAGTGAATTTGGTCGAACAGCAAAAGAAAACGGCACCAAAGGCACCGACCACGGCACTGGCAACGTCATGTTTGTTGCGGGTGGTGCGCTGCCATCGTTGAAAGGAGTGGGGGGTAAGGTTATTGCCAATTGGCCGGGCTTGAGCCAAAGCCAGCTATATGAGGGCCGAGACCTTAATCCAACGACTGATATGCGCTCGGTTATCAAGGGCGTGCTCTACCAACATTTATCGGTAGAAGTGAAACAACTCAACATTATCTTCCCTGATAGTGCCGATATTAGACCGATGAATCTTGTTTAGAGATTTACCAAGACCCTGTTAGATGCGATTCAGTCGTTTGAATCGCATTCTATTTCTGACTCGCTTGTTTACGATTTAATTGCCAACAGTGCTCCGAACGTCACTAAGCCAAATCCACACGCTTGATTAAGCCTTTTCTTTGCTCTCAATAGATGCTTTTGCAATGTACTCGAAGTAAACAGCATAGCGACAATCCCAAACCACAAGCCGTGAAGAACGATCATGTAAAGCCCATAGCCGAGTGCGACATGCTGGTTTTCTGCATCAGGTGAGATGATTTGGCTGAAGATGCTCAAGAAGAACAACATGGTTTTTGGGTTGAGCACGTTACATAAAAAGCCTTGGGCTAAATAGCGCCAAACACTGGTGCTTTGCTTTGTATCTTCGATAGGTGCAAGCTTGTTGTCTGCACTCAAGATACCTTTTAGCCCTAGATAAATAAGGTAGGCTGCACCTGTGTATCTGATCATGTCAAACAGCTGCTCATTCTGT
This sequence comes from Vibrio sp. 10N.222.51.C5, assembly GCF_041474575.1. Classification (NCBI taxonomy): domain Bacteria; kingdom Pseudomonadati; phylum Pseudomonadota; class Gammaproteobacteria; order Vibrionales; family Vibrionaceae; genus Vibrio; species Vibrio sp. 10N.222.51.C5. The sequence goes on along the minus strand of NZ_JBFRUJ010000051.1, from coordinate 85,722 downwards.
GAGATTAAGTAACTGATCCCAAGCATTGAATAACTGATGTGAACACAAATCGCTAAACTCACACCTATTGCAGTCCAAATCCCTGCTTGTCTTCCTTGATTGACACTGTTTTTCAAAACTAAAACGAAATCAGCTCCTGGACTAATAACAATCAATAGTCCCAATACTGCTAGGCTTAACCACTCCATAATGACTCCAACTCTTTATATTTGATGAGCGAGTATTGTATGGTTTTTTATTGCTGACTATAATCGAAATGAACTCCATCTATCTGTGAGAAAAAATCACACATGAGACATTTGAAAGCATTTCATATTTTCCACATAGCAGCGCATTCGAGCAGTTACAGTGATGCGGCGGATAAACTCAATATCACACATGGCGCAGTGAGTAAGCAGATCAAGGTATTGGAAAATCACTTATCTCACGCCTTGTTCTATAAACAGGGCAGGAATGTGTGTCTCACCAAAGAGGGGGAATTACTCAAAGGTTACACAGAGCAAGCGTTCCAAGCCTTGGAAACTGGAGTCCACAAGCTTAATCAGCTGAATCATCACGCGTTGGAGGTTTCATGCGAACCCACATTGACCATGCGTTGGTTAATGCCTCGACTCGGTGATTTCTATAACGAATCCGGAATTGATGTCCGATTGTCTACCGCAGGTGGACCTGTGACATTAGGCGCAACTGGATTAGATATGGCCATTCGCCGAGACGACTTCAACGTAATCGAGCATTATAAACAGATTCCGTTAGTTGAAGAGTGGGTTGGCCCTGTGTGTTCCCCGGGTTACTGGCAACAGGTCAAAGACAAGTTAGCCGATGTAAAATTACTGCACAGCAGCACGCGACCAAACGCTTGGAGCCACTGGGCATCCATCACCAAAGATAGTGAATTTGATAGCCGAATGGTGCCGCAAGCTATTTCAAACCAAACCTTTGCACACTTCTATTTTTGCTTTCAAGCGGCCGTTGATGGGTTAGGAGCGGCTCTTGGCTCTTATCCATTGGTGGTTGATGATTTGAATAGAGGCAACTTAATCGCACCGTTCGGCTTTGTGCCTTCCGGTCATCAGTACATATTGCTCACACAAGATGACAAGCAAGATGAACCAGAAAGCCCGTTTGTGGTTTGGCTAAAGAATGAGTTGTCACAGTGTGTTCCAACTTTATAGGAACGACATCCGACCTAGAAGTGTGCTTGTCTTATGTCAGGCTCTAGTTCGTTGTTGTGGAAATCACTCAATAGGCAAAGACAGCACGCCACCATTGAGTTCGACTTGTTTTAGCCATTCGGTTGGAATTTCGCCATCTCCTTCGTAGAAACACGCCGCTAATACCGCGCCAATTACAATCGCACGACCGCAGCTGTCACCACCACATAAGATGTTGTCGCGAATGCCTTGTTGATAACTCTGAGCACCTGCAATGATGCGAATCAGCAAGGGGAACGCGGCACTCAGTTCACAATGCAATCCAAACTTATTCGCGGCATCTGTAATCGAAAGCTCAGGATCAGCCAGTGCTTCGTCGATTTGATCGTGTATGAACTTGCTACAAGTTTGTCGCACCATTTCTACCGATTGCAGTGGAGAGTTGCCTTGAATTGCCGCTTGAACCAATAAGGTGATGGCTTGTGCCCATTCCACGGCTTTGTCGTTGTTGTTGGTCACTCGTACCGCACTCTCTACCATTGCCGGTAAGGTGTGAGAGGTGTAAGTACACGCCACTAAAGGAATTAGCTTTGAAACAGCAGGTAGCTGGGTGTCATCAGCGCCACAGGCTGTGATTGGAGCTTCTGTTAGCTCTAGTTTATGTATGTTCAGCAAGCTCATACGAGTCGCTTTATCAATGTAACCTTGCCAACTGCCACCAAAATCAAACCAGAAACGGAAGTGCTTAATGTAACTCGCTTCGTCGTAGTGTTGATTATCGGCTAGGCTATCGACCATCGCCAATAACTGAGCACCGTATTGTGATTGGTCGCCAGCGGTTTTACCTTGGTGGGCGAAGTAGCCTTTGTCTTGATAATCGAACTGGTTTGGTGAGCGAAATTCTGGTTCAAAACCCGCCACGTGCAAGATCCTCTCTTGGTCATACAACCAATGCAGCCCCATGGAAGCGGCGTCTCCAACCAATGCGCCAACAACGGCGTAAAAAGCTCTTTCTTTATGATTGTCCATGCTGAGTGAAGTCCTTGAGAAGATCCAATGGAATTTGATACTTCAAGTATAGTGACTAAATGATGGGTTTGCTGTGTTTCAGTAGAGAGTTTTCAAGCAATTAATCCTGATTGGTCAATGAGTTAAACCAATCAGGGTAAGTGGATGAATATTATGACTTAGGTGGCTATGTTGACATCTAACAGACGCTTGAATACACGTCTAAATAAACAATGACACTAGCGGTTAAGGTAAACACTAGAGCGCTGCTCAATCACTTTGAAAAGACGTGAAAGCGCAAAGCACAAAGCAAAATATACGAAGCCAACAATGAGCCAGATCTCAAAGATCAAACCTGAAGAGTTTGCCATTTCAGTACCAACAAACGTCATCTCTTGGATAGAAATCAGAGACACAATCGACGTGTCTTTAACCAAGGAGATCGCTTGGCCAGCCAATGGAGGTGTGATGGCCGTTAATACTTGCGGTCCAACCACAAATCGATACTTAGACAATGCAGACAAGCCAAGTGAATCGGCGGCTTCCCATTGGCCTTTAGGAATACCTTCTAAACCCGCTCGAATCACTTCCGCAATATAAGCCGAAGAGAGCAAACCAATACAAATAACACCAGATGCTAAGTTTTCCCAAAGGTTAGCTGGGCCGAACAGAAAACCTTGAACAGCGTTAATCTCGCCATTATGTTCACGTAAGATACTTTCTAAACCAAGTAATGGAATCAGTTGGTTAGAAACGAAGAAATAGAAGATGAAGACAAACACCAGTGGCGGAATATTTCGAACCAACTGGATAAAAATCAGTGCAGGCGTTCTGAAGAAAGCGATTTTGGAGTGCCTTGCGACACCAAGTAATGTGCCAAAAGAGAGTGCTAACACCATGCTCCAGACACTCAAGCGCAGTGTGGCGATCAAGCCTTGGAAAAAGTACGGGACGTTACCTTCGGATGGCGGAATAAAAATCAGGGTAAACGCATCTTCCCAGCGCCACTGGTAGTTAATACCAACAGCAGAGCGATAATAAAGCCAGCCTGCAAACACACAAATGACAGCGAGTAACACACCATCTAAAAGAGTAAGGCGTTGATACCAAGGCTTCATATGAACGTTGGGCTTAGGTGTTGTTAATGCGCTAGTACTACTCACGTCATTCCTGTTTAAACATTAATTATTATTGGGTTGTTGCTTGGATCTAAGACGAATCAAATAAAGCGACTTAAAAAGGCTACTTAAATCGTCGATGAGAAGGCAGTGCAAACAGTGCACTGCCTTGATTTAGATTCGACAGATTAGCTCATATTAAAAAGTGAGCTCAACTTCAGATTACTGACCTTGAGCAATCTGGTCTTGCCAATCTAAAGTAGAGAACCAGTACTCGTAACGCTCTTTCAACCAACCGTCTTCAGTACGTGCTTTGATCCATTCGTTGAAGAACTCTGCCTTGTCAGTTTCACCCAGGCGAACTGCAAATGCTTCGTTACCTTTGGATAGACGCTCTTCAAATGGAATAAATAGCGTGTCTGCGTTTTTGATCGCTTCGTGTTCTGGTTTCGGGCTAGACGCGATAACCGCGTGCGCGTTGCCGTTTAACACTTCTTGGAATGCTTGAGCATCGTCATCGAACTGTAGAACTTTCGCTTTAGGGAAGGTTTCACGAGCCACTTGAACTGTGAACGCACCACGACGAGCAGCAATTTTCACGCGACGAGAATCAAAATCAGAGATCTGAGTAAAACCTTCCGCTAGCTCTTTATTAGCAGCCAGTTGAACACCAGAGTGCGAGTATGGTTCAGTGAACAGTACGCTTTTAGCTCGCGCTTCAGTAATAGACATACCGCCGATGATCACATCAAACTTCTTCGATAATAGAGAAGGGATAATGCCGTCCCATGCCGTAGGTACAAATTCGACTTTCCAACCTGAATCTTCGGCAAGGCGTTTCGCCACGTCGATTTCAAAGCCAACGAGATCGCCTTGTTTGTTACGCATCGCCCAAGGAACAAATGTCGACATACCAACGCGCAGTGAGCCACGTTCGTTGATTTTATCGAGGTTAGGCGTTTCAGAAGCAAGTGCAGGCAAACTTACGGCAAGCGCAAGTAGGGCTGTAATCGCGGTTTTAAATAGCTTCATGCTGATAAATCCTTATTGTGTTCGCCAGTTAGCTCCGAGCTTATGCTCAAGCCAAGCAGCAACGGCAGAAAGTGAAAGTGTAAGAGCAAGATAAATGATCGCCACAGAGAACCAAATCTCGAATGGCATCGCGGTTTCAGAAACAATGTTTCTGGCTTCGGTTGTCAGGTCGAAAATAGCCATGACACTCACAATCGAAGAGTTTTTAATTAGAGAGATCACTTCATTGGTCAAAGGTGGCAAGGTGCGTTGCACCACCTGAGGAAGAATCACATCCCAGTAAGTATAGGTCTTTGATAATCCCAAGGATTGAGCTGCTTCAAATTGTCCTCTCGCAATACCATTTAAACCGGCACGGAATATCTCGGCGGTGTAAGCACCTTGGAAAAGTGCCAAGGCTAAAACGGCAGTGCTAAAGCGATCCAGCCCTAATACGGGGCCAAATACAAAATAGAGCAAATAAATTTGTACTAATAACGGCGTATTACGAATCAACTCAACATAGCTGGTGGCTAGGGTACGTCCAACCACAGAATTTGAGTTTCTCAATAGCGCTGTCGTTAAACCAATAATCAGCGTCGCGACCAAAGAAATCAGAGAGATATTGATGGTAACCAGTAGCCCTTCAACTAATTCAGCAGGCCACCATTCGCCATCTTCATAGAAAGCAATATAGTCTGGCACGCGCTCCCATTGCCAGCTGTATCCCATGGTTTGTGCACCAGAATCGAGAATCCAAACAACAGCAGCCACCAGTACAACAATCTGTACCAAAGCGGATAGGGCGGGTTTAATAATTCGAATCAACATCAATAAGTCAGGATCTGATTTAGGAACGCTTGAGTACGTTCATGTTGAGGGTTTTCAAAGAGCGCTTGTGGCGTATTCGATTCCACAATTTGTCCTTCATCCATGAAGATAACACGGTCGGCCACTTGTTTCGCAAAGCCCATTTCATGGGTCACACACACCATGGTGATACCTTCACTCGCCAGTTCAACCATTACATCGAGCACTTCGTTGATCATCTCCGGATCAAGCGCTGAAGTTGGTTCGTCGAACAAGAGTAATTCCGGCTTCATACATAGAGAACGGGCGATAGCCACGCGTTGTTGCTGACCGCCAGAGAGTTGCACTGGGTATTTGTTGGCTTGTTCTGCGATGTGTACACGCTCAAGATAGTGCATTGCAAGCTTCTCGGCTTCGTGTTTACTTTTTTTAAGCGTACGAATTGGGGACAAAGTTAAGTTCTCAAGCACAGTAAGATGGGGGAATAAATGAAAGTGCTGAAACACCATCCCAACTTGGCCTGGGGTGTTGAATTTGCTCGGAAGTGCTTGATCTAACACAGAAAGCTCGCCACTCTCGAAAGGTTCTATCTGATTGATACAACGGATCAAGGTTGATTTACCCGAACCTGACGGCCCGCAAATCACCACTATCTCTCCTTGTTCAATATTTAAATCGATATCCTTTAGGGCATGAAAATCACCATACCACTTGTTAAGTGACTTAAACTTAACCATTTCCTTGAGATTGTTCAAATCGTTGTTCATACCTAGTAAAGAGACAGGTTTACCTTAACAATATAGAAATATGATTGCACATAAAATTAGGGACTTATGAGAATTTAATAGCATCTTGTAGGGCAAATAAAAAGCAGCGCCTGATTTGGGCGCTGCTTGAGGATATACGCAAGGGCAAAGAATTTGGTTCAGTTTCACGGCATAAATTTTTAGATTATGACGATTTTCCTTAGAACCTTGTTTTCCTTGCTCTAATTTTGAACGCTATTGAATCGCAGACTCTAGAATTTCACGAGTCTTCTCTGGCGTGATTGCTTGGTTTTCGCCAAGTTGCAGGTAGCCATGTGATTCAAGTTGAGCGACAACATTGTCGATCGCTGTTTCTTTGTTTGTTTCGTAGCCGTCGAACATAGTTGCAACGTCTAGGCTGTGGTAGAACGCTTCGATTGCCGCGATTGTGCGCTCGGCTAAATCAGCACCCGCTTCTAGGCCAAATACGTTACGACCCATTTGCTCAAGCTTGCCACGCTTCGCTTCGATTTGGTTACGAAGTAGTGAAGGTTGAACAATCGCAAGTGAGCGTGCGTGGTCTACGTGCCATAGTGCTGTGAACTCGTGGCCAATCATGTGTGTTGCCCAATCTTGAGGAACACCCGTACCAATCAGGCCGTTAAGCGCTTGGTTTGCTGTCCACATTAGGTTGGCACGCCATGCGTCGTTGTCACGCTCGTCGTATTGCTTACCCAGTACAAGTAGGTTTTTCAGCAGAGTTTCTGCATAACCGTCTTGAACCATCGCGTCTGTTGGCATTGTGATGTATTGCTCACATACGTGTACCCAAGCATCAACTAAACCATTAACTAGTTGGCGTTCAGGCAGAGACTTCATTACATCTGGGTCCATTACTGCAAACTTAGGCTGCACCGCAGGGTTCATGAATGCCAGTTTTTCTTGAGTTGCTTTACGAGTGATTACTGCACCCATGTTAGATTCAGACCCTGTAGCAGGAAGCGTCAGCACTGCGCCGATTGGCGTCGCTTCTGTTACTTGGTGTTTGCCCGCTAGGATGTCCCAACCGTCACCGTCGTATTTAGCCGCTGCAGCAACATACTTAGAACCATCGATTACCGAACCACCGCCAACAGCGATAATGAATTCTACGTTTTCTTCTTTAACAAGAGCGACGGCTTTATCTAGCGTCTCTTTGGTTGGGTTTGCTTCAACACCAGAAAACTCAATCCAAGCGTGATCTTTAAGAGATGCGACTACTTGGTCGTAAACACCATTGCTTTTGATTGAACCGCCACCGTAGATGACAAGTACTTTCTTTGAAGTATCAACCGCTTGGCTGATAGCGTTGATTTGGCCTTGGCCGAAGTGGATGACTGTAGGGTTAACATAAGTAAATTGCATTAGAGATTCCTTGTGTAAAGCTCAATTTGTTATTTTATCTGATTGCTTAATTTCTATATTTGCATATTAGTACAGTAATCTAGGTCAATGAAGAGCTGTTCCTCCAAATAAATTGCCTATTTCTACAAACTTGATATTCTTCCTCTGCTTTAGCTTACTTACTCTTAGCACTTGGAATGGAAAGTCGCCACTTATGAAAACACTCGCGCAGTTGTTACAGTCTTATGTAGAACACAAAGGTTGGGATGATCTCGAAGGGATCAGAGAAACTGAAATTGGCGGTGTGTGGTTGTATAGAAGCAGTGGCGGTAATCAGCGTCAGCCATTCACTTACCAGTCGGGTATTATCATGCTAGGGCAGGGTAAAAAGAACATCTATATTGGCGACAGACCCGTTACTTACGCGGCTGGTGATTACCTTGTGGTAGGTGTGCCAATGCCGTTAGAGTGCGAAGCCTTGCCTGTTAATGGTGAACCATTGCTTGGCTTGTCGATTAGCATTGATTCTCAACGCTTGCATAGCTTAGTCAAAAAGCTCGAAGATCAAGGCTTCTTAGAGAGCTACTGCAACAAGCACAAACAGAACTCGAGTGGCTTAGAATCGACGCCAATGGAAGAGCAAATGCTAGAGAGCTTTACCCGATTGGTGAAAACGCTGCATTGCGACATTGAGGCCAACATATTGGGCGATGCCATGGTAACGGAGATTGTCTACCGCGCATTAACCGGTTCAGAAGGGCGTGTGCTGTTTGATTTAGCTCATCATGATGGCCATTACGCACGTGTTGCCAAAGCGCTGTCTAAAGTGCATGAAGAGTACGACCAAACCATCACCGTTCAATCGCTTGCTGACGAAGCCAACATGAGCGTGTCTGCCTTCCACAATGCATTCCGTAATGTCACCTTTGAATCACCTCTTCAATACTTGAAAAAGGTTAGACTTAATAAAGCCAAAGAGCTGATTCAACTAGAAGGCCTTCGTATTAGTGATGCTGCACGTCGAGTCGGTTACTCCAGCCCATCTCAATTTAGCCGCGAATTTAAGCGCCACTTCAATACTACTCCAAGAGCGGTTTAGTTCTTCTTTCAACGAAACTATGTGTTGAGAGCTATAATGCCAAAAGCTATGGTGACGATTGCTCATATTTGTTGAATTATATGAGTAAATGTATCTAATCATAGGCATTGTCAGATTGTAGGTATTTGATTCTCGAATATATTATTAACGTACTTATATAAAATAAGCTCTCGAAAATAATTAATTAAATAGCCTAAGAGTTTATGCACAGGTATAGGGGAGAAACTCACTAACTTAGCTATTAACGAAGTTTTAGTGTGAACAACCTATCAAATATTATCTAAAATTCTGGAATTACTCACCGTACTATCAGAGAGAGTATTCAGGATTATTGAATAGACTTAAAATTAAAGATAATTTAGCAGTTGATAAAGCCTAGTACGACGGATAATTAGTCGTTTGATGACTAATTATTCTGTAACTTGCTGATTTATAGTCAACTGAGAGTCTGATGGATATCACGTTTACCCTAAAATAATTCACTTAACATGGCGCTACTTTAATCATTCTTTCAAATACGATTGTTAAATATAAATACGTATACCTATTTTATTAAAAGGATAATACCGATGAGTAGCGATATCATTAAAATTTCAAGAAACACTGAAAACGCACCAATTAATTCTGTATCTACACAAACGGTCGCTTTTTCTCATTATAATAACTTTTCTGCTCAACTTCCGATTGACCCTAAAACGGGTGAAATAGTCATCGGTGATATTAAAGATCAAGCAGCACAATGTTTGAATAATATTAAAGCGATTGTTGAAAGCATCGACCATGTTATGGATGATGTCGTGAAGATTCATGTTTTCGTTAAGAATATTTCTGATATCGATGCTATTGATGAAGTTTACAAAAGCTTCTTCCACAACAGTCTGCCAACACGCACAGTCGTGGGTGTCGCTGCACTGACAAACAGCGATGCGCTGGTTCAAATGGATGCTCTCATTTCTAACGGTGAAGGCACTAAACCACAAGCACCTTGCGCTCTAATTAAGGTATCAAGAAATACGGATAATGCACCTCAAAGTACTGTGTCCACGCAGACTGCTGCCTTTTCTCACTACAACAATCTTTCAGCTCAGTTGCCTATAGATGTAGCCACAGGTGAGTTGGTTGATGGTGGTATCGAAGCGCAAACAGCACAATGTCTATCAAACATTAAAGCTATTTTAGAAAGCATCGGACATGTCATGAATGATGTGGTTAAAACGACTATCTACCTAAAAAATATCGCAGATGCGGAAGTGGTAAATGAAGTATGTGCTAAATTCTTCCCAAGCTACGTTCCTGCTCGTACTGTTGTTAACGCAGCTGAATTACCAATGGGTGCTTTAATTCAAATTGATACATCCATTTCACATGGCGACGGTACACCGCCGCAATTACCAGAAGACACTCGCTTACTGGTTATTGAAACCAATAATACTGTTTCTGCACCATTCATGCCTTATTCGCATACTGTTGCTTTCTCTCACTACAATCATATTTCAGCCCAATTACCTTTAGATCCGAAAACAAATGAAATCGTTGCTGGCGGGGTAAAAGAACAAGCGGAACAATGTTTAAACAATATTAAGGCGATAATTGAAAGCGTTGACCATAGCATGGACGATACGGTGAAAATTAATATTCAACTTAAGGATATTTCAGATATTGATGTGGTAAACGAAGTCTACACCACATTCTTTAATGCTGAGCTGCCTGCAAGAACGGTAGTAGGGGTTTCAGAAATCCCAATGAATGCTTTAGTACAAATTGATGCTGTCGTTTCTAACTGTGAAGGGACACCTCCACAAGACGTTGTTGCATAAATCAATTGAACCCTTCTCGATAATATCGATCAGATCTCGGTTTAGCTTCCAAATAGGGAGCAAACTCAACAGGCCGAGATCTGATCCGTTCACTTCATTACTCAAGTCCATCGAAGTGACACACCTAAGCTTATCCCGTAAACATGGTATTTATAAGGTTGAAGTGTTTTAATATGAAAAACGGACGCTTAACGTAATAAAGAAAACCAGTTTATGCAATTTCGAGCCATTTTACTGCTATGCCTTACCCTAATAGGGTGTTCGTCCAATCAAGAGTTGGTACCCGACCCAACAACCATCACGCTATTTTATGGTGATACATCCATCGCCGCAGGTGTTTTAGAGGATAAAACATTCAATTCAGTCCTTGCCGATAGGGTTGAAAGCGTTACGTTTTCGGGCTCAATATCAAAGAAAGACTCTGGCTATTTTGTCGATATGTTAGTGATTCGAGAAACAAAAGAGCCACGTTCAACACGACAGCTTAACACCTCGCTTCTAATGAAACCGGGAGAGTTAGTAGATGTTGGCGGCGTGAATAACGATGTGTTCAGGGTAATCCTCGAGTAACAAAAATAAAGTGTTTAATTAATCTGATTTTTTGCTTTACCTCAACCTAACTTCAAGTCTTAAGCTTCTCTTACTGATTAAGAAGGAGCTTATTATGCAAAATAACTACATAAAAGAACTCGCCGTTAAAACTTACCAAGAAGACCTTCAAAAAGAGTACGTTAGATCTAAAGCTCAGCCATTCCACGCCCCAAGTTTTATCGGTGGGGTGCTGTTGTCAGTTGTGCTGGTAGGACTGTTTCAATTTATGCAGAATTTCTGATCCATTGCCAACTCTCAACATATCTATTTGCTGCACTTTAATGGCTACGGCACAATCTCTTAGGTTGAATTGTGACGCTAATGTCGAGAGGAAGTGAAGTATGGCAAGTCCAAGAGTATTAAAGTCACAGATTACTGATATTACCTGTGGCGAGAATGTCACTATCATCGAGCCAAGTAACGTTTATGGCTGTGAGCTTAAAGATGATGTGTTCGTTGGCCCCTTTGTTGAGATTCAAAAGAACACCGTGATAGGTGCGAGAAGCAAGATTCAATCTCACACCTTTATCTGTGAGTATGTGACCATTGGAAGTGACTGCTTTGTTGGTCACGGAGTCATGTTTGCCAACGACTTATTCAAAGAGGGCAAGCCAGATCCTAATCCTGAAAGTTGGGGGCGTACCTTGATAGCTGACAACGTCACGATCGGTTCTAACGCTACGGTTCTGTCTGTCAGCATTTGCGAAGGTGCAGTAATCGGCGCGGGCAGTGTGGTAACGAAAGACATCACCGAAAAAGGTATCTACGCAGGTAACCCAGCCAAGAAATTGAGAGGTTTACCGTAACCGTATTAATAAGCCGTGGTTCATGAATCATAAGGTGCGGCTTTTTAGGGAAACATTAGAGTATTTGTCATGGATGTATTTTTACACTTACTTCAACCGAATGACGCGAGTGCGCTTTTGGATTTTGAGGTCGAAAATCGAGAGTGGTTTGAGCAATTTATTCCAGTTAGGGGTGATAGCTTCTATTCAAATGCAGGTGTGACCGAGCAAATCACCAGCTTTCTAACTGAATACGAGAATGGTGAGATGATTCCTATGTTGATCAAAGATGCCAATGGCACTGTCTGTGGAAGAATCAACATCCGCGATATCGACCAGATCGCCCATAGTGGAGAGCTAGGGTATCGAGTAGGTCGTTCCTTCGCTTCAAAAGGCATTGCGTCTAACGCAGTAAAGCAGTTTCTACTCTATTTGGAGGAACAGACCAACCTTAAATATGTTGATGCCTATGCGTTAGTGGGCAATATCGGTTCCAACAAAATCTTATCCAATACCGGTTTTGAATTGGTCGAGTATGTTGAGAGCTACGCGGTGTTTAAAGGAGAACATCAAGATGCTAATTATTATCGTAAGGTTTTAGCTGACTAGGTGACTATCAGTGCCTTATACATTAGAAGCAGGCAGCGTCCTTCTAGCCAGCTTCGAGTCTTTTTATTTAAAGGTTTAAGGTTACTTCTAGGTTTGGCCACTTCTAGATTTACGGTTACTTCTGAGGTTTGTTATGTTCGATTACGCTAATCGCGATAGCCAAAAACAGGATATCTTTCACTAGGAAGAAGTTAGTGACTAAGATGCCATCCGATACTTTCCAAGCGTTTGGCGTTGTAACCAGGAAGCTAAGTGTCACAACAAAGATAGCCGATGCAGCAATGCCTGAGTAGAAAGCTACTGTCGGCTTCTTAAATCCAACGATCAATCCAATCGCGACGATGATCTCCGCGCCACCCACCATGTTAGACACAGCTTGTACTGAGAACAGATTGTAAAGCCAGTTCATTGCAGGATGGTTTGCGATTAAAGGCTCGATAAGCATTGCTTCGGTTGGCGTAAACTTGTAAATACCAATCCAAGCTAACACCAACGCTACGCCAATCACGCCTAGGTTATATCCCACATTACTCTGTTTTAAATCATAGGTTTGAACATGCATAAAAGTACTCATTTTAATAAACTCCCTGAATATGACCGCAATAGCTCAGATTAAATTTCGCATTGAGAATAATAATTAATATATTTATCTAAAAACTTAATAGGTAGCGACTTATTGTCTCGATAGGAACTCAAAGGCTAGTGATGTTGAGAACCAAAGCAATGGGTAGGCGATAGTGCTGTTCAAAAGGTAACGCGAGCTTTCTAATTTTTGTTTTCAATATTCATGATTTGGATTAGATTACGCTGATGTTCACCCTAATTATAAGAAGAGTATAACCAGTGAAAATTCATAGAATTAACCCGACCAAACGTTGGTCTGATGTAACTGTTTTTAACGGTATTGCAAGCTTTGTGGAAGTGGCAGAGACGGATACAACAGCAGGAATTAAGAGTCAGGTTCAGCAAATCTTCGAACAAGCCGAAGAAATGATGAGTTTGGTAGACAGCGACAAATCTCGCGTATTGTCAGTGACTATTTATCTCACGGATTTCGCTAACTTTGATGCACTCAATGAAGTTTGGGAAGCGTGGTTCCCTGAAGGCTGCGCGCCAAGCCGTGCATGCGTGAAAGCAGAACTTGCTAATCCTGAGCTACTGGTTGAGATGTCGTTTATGGTTGCTGCGGGTGAAAAGTTTCAATAAGCCGAACTATCGATTGAAATAAGCTTCGTAGATAGAAGTAACGAACAGATAAAACAAAGCCACTCAGGTGAATCACTTGAGTGGCTTTTTAGTGTTCTACGCTACCCGAAACTAAATCGGGTCAGGTATTAAGCGATACCTTGATCTCTTGCCATCTGCTTCGCGATCTTCGGCGCGTGCCATAGACACGGGAGCAAGATAAACGATACCGGAACCGCTGTGATTACAATGAACGACTGTAGAGCGGAGATGCCGCCTGAACCCATCGAGATAAGTGTGATCGCTACCGCACCCATGATGATACCCCAGAAGGTACGTACCGCTGCGTTTGGCTCTGTCGTACCCGTCATTACCACACTGATTGTGTAAGTCATTGAGTCACCTGTTGTCACGATGAACGTGGTCGTCAGGATCAGGAACAGAATTGCAATCAAAGTCGGGAACGGCAGTTGAGCGGTAATGGCCAGTAGCACAGCAGGAAGGTTGAAGCCTTCGAACGCACTAGAAATCACACCTGGGTTCTCTAATTCAAACGCTAGACCACTACCACCAACGATGCTGAACCAGAAACACGTTACAAGCGGTGCAACGATGCTAATAGAAACGATCATTTGGCGAATAGTACGGCCACGTGAGATACGAGCAATGAAGATCGCCATCATTGGGCCATAACCTAAGAACCAACCCCAGAAGAACACAGTCCAGCCACCTAGCCATGCTGTATCTTGGCGGTATAGCGCCATTGGGATGAAGTTATCAACCATTTCGCCCATACCTTGCAGGTAGCCATCAACGATGAAGCTCGTTGGGCCAACAAGAAGGATGTAGCCGATTAGACACACAGACAAGATGATGTTGTAACGGCTTACCAGTTGGATACCTTTGTTCACGCCGCTCAAAGCAGAAAGCGTGTACATTGCGATAGCAAAGATAATAACAACACTTTGAGTTGCAAAGCTGTCTGAAATGCCAAACAGTTCGCTCAGTGCGTAGCTGATTTGTAGGCCAAGGAAGCCGATAGGGCCGATAGTACCTGCGGCTACAGCCACGATGCTGCATGCGTCGACAACGTTACCAACCCAACTGTTAATCGCTTTGTCGCCAAGTACTGGGTAAAGCAGAGTGCGAGGCTTAAGAGGAAGGCCTTTGTCGTAATGCAAGTGCATTAACACGATGGAAGACAAACCACCTAAGATTGCCCATGCAAGGAAACCCCAGTGCATGAAAGATTGTGATAGAGCATTGAACGCCATCGCTTGAGGATCTGCGTTGCCATACAGTGGCGGAGCTGAAACAAAGTGAGCGATAGGCTCTGCGGCTGCCCAGAACACACCACCGCCGGCTAGCAGCGTACATAGGACGATAGACATCCATTTAAAGGTGGTCATTTCAGGTAGGGCAAGCGTTCCTAAGCGAACGTGGCCGGTGCGACCTAGTGCAAGCACTAAACCGATAATGAAGTTGAGAAGTAGTAGGACTTGCCAGAAAGCACCGAACCACTTAGTTGAATAACTAAAGCCGATGTTTACAAGTTCGGACAACACGGAGGTGTTGGTGAAGGCTAGGATGACAAAGAGGGTTAAAAAACTGCCACTAAGCCAAAAGACTGGGTTTCCGAGTTCCAGTTTTTCACCCAAAGATTGAGCTTTATTGAAATCGATAGAAGTAGATTCTGCGTTGATGTTTTCGTTGGCGACTTGCGTCAAGTTGGACATTATTTCTTCGCTATATTTGGCTCTTTCGAGCCTATGTATTTCTCCCACACTTGCATTGGAAATGTGAGGTTCGTCAAAAAAATCCGCGATACTACCACAATTGTTAAGAAAAAGTGGGCAAATTTAGAAAAGAAATCAGTTCTACGGCGAAATCAATCCCTTTTGGTTAGTTTTAAAACGAAATTTCAGAACGAACAAATAAAGCAGATATGAATAGAGTTTTGTAATTAAGGATACGAATTAGGCGATATTTTTTAGCGTACCGAAATAAATTTAATATTAGTTGTTCGTGCAAAATAAGTGTCGACTCATTGCATGCTATAAACAAATTAATGCGAGTCATTTTATAAATATCGAATATTTTAGGTGTTAAATTGGCACTGTTACCTACAGTTGTTTTGCGAAGAGATTTAAGTGATGAGAAATATGACACTTAAATTAAGCATCTTGAAACAATAACTTAAGGGACAGCTAACATGCACCTAAACCAAGGAAGAGTGGCCAAGAAAGTTTTTACACTCAGTACTCTCACCGCGTCATGCTTAATGGCGTTCAACAGCTACGCGGCTGTGGATTGTTCAACGTTAGAAGCGTGGGATTCCGCCACGGTGTACACCGGTGGTGATCAGGTTTCACATGACGGCAGCGCGTACTCAGCGAATTACTGGAATCAAAATAACAACCCGAGCCAATTTGAGGGTGACTATGCACAATGGAAAAAGATTGATGTGTGTAGTGGTGGCGGAGGTGGCGGTACGCCAAATGAAGTACCAACGGCTTCATTAACGGCACCCTCTGCTTCTGACGTGATTACTGAAGGCGATAATGTTGTATTGAATGCAACAGCACTAGATTCTGATGGCAGTGTGGCTTCGGTTGAGTTCTTTGTTGATGGCGCATCTGTTGCGGTAGTCACAGCGGCACCTTTCGAAGCGACTTGGGCTGCAACGTCGGGTAATCATCAGGTTTCTGTTGTTGCAACGGATAATGAAGGCGCAGCAAGTGTTGCAAGTGCGGTTTCTGTTTCTGTTGATTCAGCACAACCAGGGAATGAAGCACCGACAGTTTCAGTTGCACTTTCAGTGACATCTGTTGATGTTGGTGGTTTAATCACACTGACAGCAACGGCAGCAGATAGCGATGGCACGGTTGATAAGGTTGATTTCTACGTAGCGGGTGCTCTTGTGGGCACTGCTGCAACGAGCCCTTACACGTTAGATTACACAACAACTCAAGCGGGTTCTTTAGCAGTTTACGCGAAAGCAACAGACGACCAAGGTGCGACTGCAGATTCTGCGTTGGCATCTTTGACCGTGAACGGCGCTCCAACAGTGAGCACATGTCGCCCTGATGGCTTATATCAAACTCAAGGTGTCGATGTTCCTTACTGTACAATTTACGATGATGAAGGCCGTGAGAAAATGGGCGCAGACCATCCCCGTCGTGTCATTGGTTACTTCACAAGTTGGCGTGCAGGGGATGACCCACAAGCTGCTTACCTAGTAAATGATATTCCTTGGGAACAACTCACACACATTAACTACGCTTTCGTGAGCATCGGTTCAGATGGCAAAGTAAACGTCGGTGATGTAAACGATCCAAATAACGCAGCGGTTGGTAAAGAGTGGCCGGGTGTGGAAGTTGATCCGGCATTAGGCTTCAAAGGTCACTTCGGTGCATTAGCGACAGCGAAGAAAAAACACGGCGTGAAAACGTTAATCTCAATCGGTGGTTGGGCTGAAACAGGTGGTCACTTCGCGACTGATGGCAGCCGCGTGGCTGATGGTGGTTTCTACACCATGACGACCAATGCTGATGGTTCTATCAACCATCAAGGTATCGAAACATTCGCGACTTCAGCGGTCGAAATGCTGCGTAAGTACCAGTTCGATGGTCTAGATATCGATTACGAATACCCAACTTCTATGGCTGGCGCAGGTAACCCATACGACAAAGACTTCATGGAGCCGCGTCGTCAATACCTGTGGGCGTCGTACCAAGTGTTGATGAAAGTGCTACGTGAGAAGCTCGATGCGGCGTCTGCGCAAGATGGCAATCACTACATGTTAACGATCGCAGCGCCTTCTTCTGGTTACCTATTACGCGGTATGGAAACATTCGATGTAACCAAGTACCTCGATTACGTAAACATCATGTCTTACGACCTTCACGGTGCGTGGAACGATCACGTAGGTCATAACGCAGCCTTGTTTGATACGGGTAAAGATTCAGAGCTAGCGCAGTGGAACGTATACGACACGGCGGCTTACGGTGGTATTGGTTATCTGAACACGGATTGGGCTTACCATTACTTCCGTGGTTCTATGCCAGCAGGCCGTATTAACATCGGTGTGCCTTACTACACTCGTGGTTGGCAAGGCGTAACGGGTGGTGAGAATGGTCTTTGGGGCCGAGCAGCACTGCCAAACCAATCTGAATGTTCAGCGGGTACGGGTGAAGGCGAGAAAAACAACTGTGGCCATGGCGCTATTGGTATCGACAACATGTGGCACGATACCGATCCAAAAGGTAACGAAATGGGCGCGGGTTCTAACCCTATGTGGCACGCGAAGAACCTAGAGAAGGGTATTTGGGGCTCTTACGCTGAAGCTTACAAGCTTGATCCTGTGAATGATCCTTCAGATGTTCTAACGGGCACTTACACGAGAAACTACGACAGTGTGGCGGTTGCCCCTTGGTTGTGGAACGCAGAGAAGGGCGTATTCCTTTCAACAGAAGATAAACAGTCTATCGACGTGAAAGCGGACTACGTTATCGACAAAGAGATCGGCGGCATTATGTTCTGGGAACTAGCAGGGGATTATAACTGTTATGTTCTCGATGCGAATGGCAACCGAAGCTCTATCGATACGACTGAGCAAGCGTGTAACAGCGGTAACGGTGAGTTCCACATGGGTAACACCATGACGAAAGCTATCTACGATAAGTTTAAGTCTGCAACACCATATGGAAACAAAGTAGCGACGGGTGCTATCCCGACAGAAGCGTTAGATATTACGGTGTCAGTTGGTGGCTTCAAAGTCGGTGACCAAAACTATCCAATCAATCCTAAGATCACGTTTACAAACAACACCGGTCAAGCACTTCCGGGTGGTACCGAGTTCCAGTTTGATATCCCAGTGTCAGCACCTGATAATGCGAAAGATCAATCGGGTGGTGGTTTAACTGTGATTGCTTCGGGTCATACTCGTGCGGATAACATTGGTGGGTTAGATGGCACCATGCACCGAGTGGCGTTTACGTTGCCTACATGGGAAGAGCTTCCAGCTGGTGGTGTGTATGAGCTAGATATGGTGTATTACTTGCCAATCTCGGGCCCTGCTAACTATGCAGTAAGCGTGAATGGTGTCGATTATGCCTTTAGCTTCGAGCAGCCAGATCTACCATTAGGTGATATCAGTTCAGGTGGCGGTAACCCTGGCGATGGTGGCACCAATCCAGGTACATGTGATACGGCAGGTTTAGCGGTTTACCCAGACTTACCTCAGAAAGATTGGGCAGGTAATCCAAGCCATGCAAACACAGGTGACCAAGTGGTTCACAACGGCAGTATTTACCAAGCAAACTGGTGGACAAGTTCTGAACCGGGCAGTGATGGTAGCTGGACTCAGGTTTGTTCTTAATCTAACGCTAGATTATGTATTCATAGATAACGAATGAGAATGATTTTAAGTTTATTTATCAATACCTTAGTTTGATTTAAATACATGACTGAAGCGTAAAATTAAAACGCCGAACTGAATCCAGTTCGGCGTTTTTGCTATAAGTCACAGATTGCGTATAGAAACCTCTCAGAATATCGACACTCGTTCAGTAAAAAAGATAAGTATGATATAAAACACTCTGCCTATAACAAAAAATAGCGTTACCTAAAATTAGAAAGCTATGGGGTAATCTTGAAAGTCAGACGTAAATACATTCTTAGTTTCTCAATTGTGCTGGCCGTAGTTTCTCTGATCCTCTCTGCTGTTCAATTCAACCGGACGAAAGAATCATTATTAGATTCCAACCAATTCTTCTTTCGTACTATTGTGAACGCGAGTTACGACATCGTAGACACCACAGTCAACGAAGCGATCAAAACCTATCTAAAAGGTGTGACTGATACCGTCGCCTCTCACGCACTGCGTGTCTCTCCAGAACAAGAAGTTGAAGAAGTCATTCGAATTGCCAACGAATTGGTGATTGGAGAGTCTGGTTATATCTACCTGATGTCACCACAAGGTATTCATCTATATCACCCGTTTTTACAAGGGAAAAATCGCGCGCATTTAACCCATATTCAACAACAACTGAGCTTACAGTCTGGAATGACCCAATACTCGCACGCCAATCCACATGAAGTTGGCAAGCGTGCGAAGGTCGCATATTCAGTGAGGCTACCGAGTGGCAATACATTGGTGGCGACCACCTATAAAGATGAACTGATGTACCTGGTTGATCTCGAAGCACTTAAAGACAAATTGAGAAAGTACTCGTATGGCGATAGTGGCTATGTATATATCGTTGATTTACAAGGCACGTTAGTCCTTCAACCTAACTTTGAACACGAGCACTTAAAAACCTTGATTGATGACTCTTCAGAGTTGCTTATCGATAAAGTCGTCGATGAACCTGAAGGTCACTTTAGTTACTCTATCTCTACGGCAGATGGCACGACGAGTAAAAACATCTTCTACAAGTTTTATCCGTATCTTAATTGGGTTATTTCTGCTGGTGTCTTAGAACAAGAGCTCAACAAGAACCACAGCTTATTGTTGGCAAGTTTGATGACGTTGGTTGTTAGTCTACTGAGTATCATTGTTGTTCTGGTGCTTTACCTGCGGCATCGTCATCTCAAAATATTGGATGTTGCGAGCCTCGATTACCTCACAGGCCTTCCTAGCCGACGGAGTTTTATCGAGCAGCTAAAACTGAAAATTACTCAAAGGTCGCCTTATCCGCTAACAAATGTCGGTGTCATTTTGCTGGATATTGACCATTTCAAGCGGGTGAACGATCAATATGGTCATGCTCAAGGCGATAGGGTTATCTGTGAGGTCGCAAAATCACTGAAGAGATTTGTTAACCGTCGTCGTTTGATTGCACGCTATGGCGGTGAAGAGTTTATTTTGGTGACGTTTGATTGTGATGAACATGAGTTATTCGAATTATCAGAGGCGTTACGGTTATGTGTTGAGCAACTTCAAGGCTTAGTGTCGCCAGTAACAATCAGCGCTGGTTGTTGCCATGCTCAAGCACTGACTGACATTGAAACCGCTATCGATAAAGCCGACAAAGCGCTTTATCAAGCAAAAGAGAGTGGGCGTAACAACACTCAAGCGTATCGAGAGAACGAATATCACATTGCTTACATGTGATCGGTTGAAAGCCTCATTGAATTGAAAAGTTTTGTTCACACAAATCGAGCTCTTCAGAACGACAAACACAAAAAAGCCCAAATAGATCGCTCTATTTGGGCTTTTTCAGAATTATTTGAAAGGCTAATCGTTAATTTAAGCTTTCGCTGCTTTCATCGCTTCCGTTTTTTTTTCCTTTTGCATTTTTGCAAGGAAGTAGATGTTTACACAAGCGATAAAGCCGTTGGTGGCTGCAACTGGCCATGCGTCAATCATGATGCCGTATGCTGTGAAGAGTGCACAGCCAATAAAGTTAAGGACACGCAGACGAACGATATCTTTCATTGTTAATGAAATTGCGACCATAATAGACGCAGCGTAACCTAAAATTTCAACCATATTGAATTCCATTGTTTGACCCTCTTAAATTTGCCGATACTTTGTCGGTACCAATTCTTCTCTTCATGAGATGATTGAGGAAGCTCCGTGCCTCGAATGGTCTGGTTTTGTTTAACGGGGAGAACTATACCAACTCTGTTTTTGTGATTAAACCCCCAAAACAGACAGAGGTGAAGGTTAGCGATTACGCAAACGTTTAATGACCTTTCTATTAACATAATTACTATTTATGTTGGAGGTTGAATTGATAGTTATTCTTATATAGGTAAGGAAGCCTCGAATGATAAAACGATCCATTTGTGCAACAAAAAGCATAAAAAAAGCAGCACTATTGGCTTTGATGGCTATTGGGCTGACCGCATGCTCTACGCAAGAAATACCACCCACACACAATTATGGTGTGGTCACTAGCGGTGACTTTGGTTTCATGAAACACGGCGTGATGACGTACTCCTGGCACCCTGAGTCAGAAAAGGTTTACCTTTCTCAAAAATACGATGAAACCGTGGTAACCGATTTAGTGCGTGATTCGATTCAAGAACAGCTCTCAAGTAAAGGTTATCAGTTAAAGCAGGATGGTGTCGGTGATGTTGTTGTAGGCTTTGGATTAGCGGAAGAATCGGAACTGAACGATGAGTCTATCTTCGATGCGATTAAGCTATCTACTGGTGTGCCATTTTACGATGGTGAAGGTAAAGTCGCGGAGAAAGGGTCGTTGTACATTGCGTTTTTCGTACCTAACTCAGAGGTCGTACAATGGCAAGCATTAGCACAGTCTGGCATCCAACCTGATTTAGAGCCAAGCGAGAGCAAACAGCGTATTACTGGCTTTGTTGAAATGTTATTTAGACGCATGCCTGAGCGATAGCATTAGGCGTTGAATGCATTCGTGGAGTAAATATTAGTTGTGGAAAATATGGTCAGATCGCAGATTATACTTTTTTATTTGTAACGAATGGTACAAATACGTAAAGCAACGTAAAGTTCGCGCTTCTTTTGCTAGCATTTGTCTATACTGCTCAAAACGTTAACTTAGGTTTGATTCAATGAAACTGTTTTCCAAATACTCTCTCCCTCTATTAAGTATATTCATTGTAAGTAACGCCGCGATGGTAAGTAATGCAGCTATCGCAGCACCTTCTATAGTACCAAGCCCACCTAGCCTAGGCGCAAAAGGGTATGTGTTAATTGATTTTAATTCTGGTGATGTGCTGGTAGAAAAAAACGCACATACGAAGTTAAACCCAGCAAGCTTGACCAAACTGATGACCAGCTATGTGGCAGGTCAAGAGATGAAGCGAGGCAACATCTCTGCTGATGATCAGGTACGAATCAGTGAGAACGCGTGGGCGAAGAACTTCCCAGACTCTTCAAAAATGTTCATCGAAGTAAACACCGATGTAGCAATGATGGATCTTTATCGTGGCTTGATTATTCAATCCGGTAATGATGCTAGCGTTGCGATTGCAGAGCATGTTGCAGGCTCACAAGATGCATTCGTTGACCTGATGAACTCTTGGGCTACCTCTCTGAAGCTAGAAAACACCCATTTTGCCAATGCACATGGTTTGGATGCAGACGACCTCTATTCGACTCCTTACGATATCGCGTTACTCGGTCGTGCCATTATTCGTGATTTACCGGATGTGTATGGCTTATACAGCGAACGCTCTTTCAGTTACAACGGCATCACTCAACATAACCGTAATGGCTTGTTGCGTGATAGAAGCTTAACCGTTGATGGCATGAAAACGGGCTACACCTCTGGTGCTGGCTACAGTTTGGCGAGTTCAGCGACACAAGGTGAGATGAGACTTATCGCGGTTGTGATGGGCGCATCAAGCGTTAAGAGCCGTGAATCAGACAGCAAACAGCTGTTGAGCTACGGTTTCCGTTTCTTCGATACACTAAACCCGCATAAAGGCGGCGATCAAGTGGCTGAAGAGAAGGTATGGTTTGGTGAGCAAGACACATTGAAATTAGGTGTGGCAGAAGACACGTTCATTACGTTGCCTAAGTCAGACAGTAAAAAGCTGACTGCATCTATCGAGCTTAACTCTGAACTGAAAGCGCCAATTGCAGAAGGTCAAACTCTAGGTGTGGTTCATTACACCGTTAATGGCGAAGATGTTCAAACTCAGCCTTTGATCGCGCTTGAAGCGGTTGAACAGGGCGGTTTGTTCAAACGTTTAATAGACTACGTTAAGCTGTTCTTCGCGAGCCTGTTCTAAATAGAGCCTGTGGCGATAAGCCGCGCTGAAAAGTCGAAATATTATGGGTGTTGTGAGTGAATCACAGCGCCCTTTGTTATTTCTACATCAATGAAAACGCCGCGCCGCACTATCTTTATTAGCCGTAGCGGGCGGTTTCGATTACTATACGCAAAATTTAGCAGTGTAGTCACTTATGACGATAGATATAAAGAACGTAACCGAACCCGAAGTAACCTGTGCAAATTGTCAGGCATGCTGTTGTCGTTTAGAGGTTATGATCATCACAGATACGGGCGTACCTGAAGAGCACATCGCTTATGATGAATGGGGCGGTGAAACCATGAAGCGCTTAGACGACGGCTGGTGTTCTGCGGTAGATAGAGAAACACTGATGTGTACTATCTACGAAAACCGACCATGGATCTGTCGCGAGTTCGAAATGGGCTCTTTCGAATGTGTTGACCAGCGCAAAGATGTGATGGGCTAGGCGTCTGCAGTATTGAACTCAGTAACTAAAGTACGCTAATGAACTGTGATAATCACATTAAAATTAAATATCAGGGTTCTATACCTTAAGCAGTTGTAGAACCTTGATGCGTTTTATGAGATCAAATATTGAGTGAGATAAGAGTCTTAGCTCGATAAGTTAGAGTTTAGAACTCGGAAGGCACTTCAAACTCCATCCATTCACCGGTTGTCGGGTGAATCAACTTTAAGTAGCCAGCGTGCAGGTGTAAGCGCTCGCGTTTGTATCCGTATAAGTCGTCACCACGAATAGGTACACCAAGCCCTAATGGATGAGCACAGTGCACTCGCAGCTGGTGGGTTCGCCCTGTTTTAGGGTACAAGTGAACCTTGGTTTTGCCATTGTGAGTGCTAACCACTTGCCAATGGGTCTCTGCATTTCGGCCGTGTTGGTGACAAACCAGTTGTCTTGGTCTGTCCGTGATGTCGCCGCGCAAAGGAAGGCTGATATTGCCAGATTCGCCCGTTATCTCGCCATCTAACAAAGCGGTGTAGCGTTTCTCTACGGTTCTATTAATGAACTGCTTCTGAATATGCTTGTTTGATTCCGCCGTGAGCGCCAAGATCAACAAACCTGACGTCGACATATCTAACCTATGGATAATCAAAGGACCAGTCGCATCCGGGTAACGCGCTTTTATGCGGGTATAAACTGAATCTTCGATGAACTTACCGGGAACCGACAAGGACTCTTCTGGCTTATTGACGACTACGATTTCATCGTCTTCATAAACAATATTAAAAGACTTACCAACCGCAGGGTTCACGATAAGCGGGTTATCTTCTAGCTCTATGCCACTTAACTGGTGTTCGAGGATCTCAAAGCTTTTACTCTGACAAACAGGGTAGAGGTTTGCGTGTTGTCGAATGATGTCTGTAGGCGGTAATCCCCACCAAAATTCAGACAAAGCTAACGGTTTGAACCCGTGTTCAAAGGCGAAGTTAAGCAGCTTTGGTAGGCAGCAGTCACCAGAGCCTTCAAGCGCGTCTTTACCATCGAGCAACTCGAGTAAATTCTTAGATTGCTTGGCTTGATTGATAAAGCGATAGTGAGAGAGGCGTTGAGTTTCCAACTGTTGTGAAACTGCTTGGTGATCTTGCTTACGGTTTTTCAGTTCGCTTTCAATCAAATCAATTTGTGATTGGCGCTCTGCGATCTTCTGTTTCCACTCAATACGAAGTGCTTTTAGGTCACGTTTCTCTTGGCTACTTTGATTGCCCAGTTGTTTGAGCAAATTCGCCGCTGACTCTAGATTCCCTAATGCTTTTTCTTGATTGGCTTGTTCTCTGAGTTCGTTACGCTGAGCTTTGTTTGCGGCCATTGCTAACTGAAAGGCTTCGATAGCTTTTGCTGATTCGATTTTTGACCCTTCAAGCTCGGCCAATAATGTGTCTAGATTGTGCGACTGTTGCAGCTTTTCAATGTCGTCCGAGAGCTGCAATTGTCGAGCAAGGTTCGCACTGTTTTGAGATTGAAACTGTTTTGAATCGAAGGCTGGTGGAACAAAGTGAATGTTGTTTAACTGAGAGACCAAAGCCGGATCTAACTGCAAGCCTGAAAACGCAGAAAGGTAACCTAACCCTTGTGTGGTTGGATTCTGAACAAGAAGCACAGCGTAGAGATTACCTTGCGAGGTTTCATTCACACCACAGTCGACAAGTGATTGCTGAAGCTGCAGCATAGCGAATTCACACACAGGGTGCGGGGTATAGTAATACGGAAACGTAAAACGAGTCGGTAGCGCTAAATCGACATTCGTGTTTGCTAGGTGCAGAGGTGTGTATTGAGCGACGTTTGTTGGCATTAAGATCAAACTCTATGGCTGTTCAGTTAGAGTTCGGTATTGTTGTCGAAATGAAGACAAATGAGAAGCCAAAGCAGAAGATAAATCGGCTTTGGCTTCATTTAGTTTCTTGTGTTTACTCTAGCAAGCACGTGTTTGAGTGAAACTCGATCAGTTCGAGTGTTCTAGCTCTACTTGCTCAGCTTTTTGGTAAGCAGGGTGGCTCTTTAAAAGTTCACCGTATTTAGCGATGTTAGGGTAAAGCGCAGTTGCACCAAAGTTACCCACGATTTCTACGATGAACGACATCATAAAATCTGCACCTGTTAGTGTGTCTGCAACCAAGTAGGTTTTACCTTCAAGTGCATTATTCACGTAAGTGAGGATCTTTTGGTTTTCGTCGTCTGCATAACCGCCTAGGAAGTTAGTTTCGCAGCCGTCTTTCATCACAAAGATCTTAAGTAACATTGGCAAAATACCTGAACTCTCAGCGAAGTGAAGCCATTGCGAATACTCAACGTAGTTTGCGGTGCCGCGTGTAGGTGCGAACTTACCCTGACCGTATTTGTCGATTAGGTATTCCGTGATAGCACCAGATTCAGTGATCACGACGCCATCGTCTTCAATGACAGGAGATTTACCCAATGGGTGAATGGATTTGAGTTCTGGTGGTGCAAGAAAAGTGACACTGTCTCGTTGGTAGGGTTTGATTTGGTAATCTACCCCAAGCTCTTCCAATAGCCAGATGATGCGCTTTGAGCGCGACTTATTCAGGTGATGCAAAGTAATCATGATTCTACCTAGTTAACGGGTTCAGTTTATTGAATTTATTTAGCTTCGTTCGTTTTGATAACAAGCTTACCGAAGTTCTGACCTTCCAATAGGCCCATGAATGCTTGTGGCGCATTTTCTAGACCTTCAACCAGGTGCTCACGATAGTGCATCTTGCCTTGAGACAACCATTCTGTCATTTGAACAGCAAATTCGTTGTAACGGTGTGCGTAGTCATCAAAGATGATGAAACCTTGCATCTTAATTCTTTTAACAAGCAGCATACCCATCAGGCTAGACATACGATCTGGTCCTTCAGGCAGTGAAGTCGCATTGTATTGAGAGATAAGGCCACACACAGGAATACGAGCACCTGTGTTAAGCAGAGGCATTACTGCATCGAATACCTTGCCGCCAACGTTTTCAAAGTAAACGTCGATGCCGTTGTCACACGCTTTAGCCAATTGCTCCGCGAAGTCGTCAGCTTTGTGGTCGATGCATTCATCAAAGCCAAGAATCTCTTTCGCGTACTGACACTTCTCTTGACCGCCTGCAACGCCGATAACACGACAGCCTTTTAGTTTGCCGATTTGTCCAACGGTTGCGCCTACAGCACCTGTTGCTGCTGCAACGACTAGCGTGTCGCCTTCTTTAGGTTGGCCGATATCAAGCAAGCCCATGTAAGCGGTAAAACCAGGCATACCCATGATGCCAAGCGCGTAAGAAGGGTGCGTTGGTTCTTTGCCGAGTTTGATTAGGCCTTCACCGTTAGACACACCAAGATCTTGCCAACCTGTGTAAGCCAGTACCCATTCGCCAACTTCGTAATCAGCGTGGTTTGATTCTTCAACCTGACATACGGTTGCGCCAACCATCACCTCATCAATCTCGACAGGGTCTGCGTAAGATTTAGCATCGCTCATACGACCACGCATGTAGGGGTCTAGAGAAAGGTAAACTGAGCGAAGTAACATCTCGCCGTCTTTGATGCTTGGCGCAGCTATTGTCTCTAAACGGAAGTTGTCTTGAGTCGGTGCGCCAACTGGGCGAGAAGCCAATACGATTCGGCGATTGTCTTGTTGAGTCATTGGATGTCCTTAATTGTGTATTTTATACATTTAGAATTAGACCAGTCGTCTAGTCTTGTTGTCTAAAAATCCCGCCGTCATCAAATTGATAAGAGGGCGGGTGATTTTTTTAAGTTAAAGCCAATAAAGCGCGCTGCGCGTTATTAGCTTTCACCTTTTAAAATTCGTTCGGTAAGGCTCAAAGCTGACTGTAAGCTATGTGAGCTTTGGCTCAGCTTGCTCAATAAGCTGGCGCCTAACCACATTGAGTATAGGTTCTGAGCTGCTTCTTGGCTCTCTTCAACCTTTATGGAGCCATCTTCAATACCGCCGACAATGCACTGTTCGATGGTATTCGTCACTTTTTCTGCACCCTTTAATAGCGCTTGGCGCATAGGATCAGAAAGATCAGAAACTTCCGCGCTGAGTTTAACGACCAAGCATTTATGAGCATTGCAGGTGCCGTTTTCAATCTGTGACCATCGAGTGAAATAACTGACAATTCTCTGGTAATGGTTGCCTTCACCATGAACCAAAATAGTTTCAACTCTGCTGATGTAGGTCTCAAAATAGTGCTGGATCAGAGCCTCGCCAAATTGCTCTTTCGATTTAAAGTAGTGGTAAAACGACCCTTTCGGCACGTCCGCTTCTTTAAGCAATTGCGATAAGCCAACGCCGTTAAAGCCGTTGTTCACTATTAATTGGTAGCCAACATCTAAAACATGCAGGCGTGTGTCATTCGTTTTTTCGTTCATGGGCGGTACTATAAGTTAAATTAGACCAGTCGTCTAGTGGTCGGTTTTCGAGGGTATATTTGGTCGTTGTTACAGTAGCTAAATAGCTAAATAGCTCAATATCTAAAGAGGCTTCAAATGTTCAGATATAAAAAAGCCCCGACATAGCGCGTATGTTGGGGCTTAAATCAGTAACTTCGATTATTTGATAGAGATGAGTTCTACATCAAAAATCAGAGTCGATGATGGTGGGATAGGGCCTGAACCGCCTTTACCGTAAGCTAGAGTGCTTGGAATAAATAGACGAACTTTTTGGCCTTCAACCATGTAAGTCAAACCTTCTTGCCAGCCTTTAATTACTTGCTTAAGAGCAAATGAGATTGGCTCGCCGCGCTCAACAGAGCTGTCGAAAACAGTGCCGTCGATTAGCGTACCGTGGTAGTGAACCGTTACTTTGCTGTTCTTAGTTGGGTGCTCTGTGCCTGTACCTTCTTCAAGAACAAGGTATTGAAGACCGCTTTCAGTCGTAATCACGCCTTCTTTAGTGCCGTTTTCAATTAGAAATTGTTGGCCTTGTTCGAAGTTTTCTCCGCCAGACTTATGATTCGTCCAAGTACGGTAAATCATGAAACCCGCCAAAAGAAAGACAATGACCGGGATGACAAATTTAGACATAGTAAAACCTATTTATATTGAGTGCTGAATTTCGTAGTTAATACAAAATGTGTTAATCAGTTGACTAAAGCCGTGATTATGGTTGAGTCAAAAGGTAGTTGATCGTTTTTGCAATGCCAGCAACGTCTTGGTGACCTGCTGTTAGTACTTGGTATTTACCGTTGATGATAAAGGTTGGTACTGAGTTGATCTGACCTTTTACTGAGATCTCTTCTGCTTGCTTAACGTAGTCGAAAAGAGCGACTTGCTGTTCTTTATTCAGCTGGTATGGGCTAACCAAACCACGAGAAGTAAACGCTGTCTCTAGTGCTTGTTGACGCTGCTCAGGTGTTGCATCTGCACCCATTTGAACGGCACCAAATAGGTCGTCCATGAATGCGTGGTCAGGCGTCGCATCAAGCTGCATCACTGCTGTGTAGTAGATCATTGCGCTGATTTGAGCGCTTTCGTTGAACGTCACGTGCATCTTGCCAATAGTTTGGTCTGTTAGAGATTCAATCTCTGGAATGGCACTTTCCATTTGACGGCAGTGACCACAGTTAAGAGAGAAGATTTCAGTGATCGGAGACAAGTTAAATTCTGTTAGAGCAGTAGGAAGCGCTTCGTATTGAACGCCTTTTTGTGGCTCGTCTGTTTCACTACAACCCGCGATAATGAGTACGGCAGCGAGTGCTGTGATGAATTTAGTAAATGGTTTAAACATAATGTTTGCTCTAGCGTTGAGAAGTCGTGAGATTCTAACTATTTAGTACGAATTGGAAAACAATTATAAGGTAAATAAATGCAAACAGTTCGAACTAGCGGCTGAAGACAAGCTAGTAGACGGTTAACTGTGATCAACAGCACTTTTTTGGGTTCTGCTTTCTTTTCGTCTAAAGTTTTTCCCTCGGTGCCGATATAGACATTAGTGAATGGTTTATCTGCATGAGTGGTTGGTGAAGTAATGAGATATTTAGCGATAATGTTAAGCATAGCTTTGGCTGGGTGTGAAGCCACGTCACCAACTGACTTACTTGGCGGTGACATGCTAGAGACTGCACCACAAACCGATTACGACTTGATGCATCCTGAATGGGGTGTGGTTCAAACGACTCATGTAGCAAGCAATCGTGGGTACTCTATCCAGAGTAGCACTCATCAACACAGAACCATCACGACCAACTACGGACGTGGCGTTTCGACTAACGACCCACTGGAAGTCTTTTTAAGACAAAACCGCATCGATTTTGAAGTGTTGCCGGGTAACCATGTGATGGTAAAGCTTGAGCAGCACGTGAACTTTAAAACAGGTTCAGCATTCCCCGAGCCAGCTTATAATCAATGGTTAGATACGCTAGGCAGCTACCTTGCTCAACGCCAAGATATTGATGTGGTGATTGAAGGGCACACCGATAATACGGGCACAGATCGAATCAATGATCCGCTTTCAGAGCAGCGAGCAAAAGAAGTGAAGGCTCGATTAGAGAGTAACTATGTGTCGAGTCGCTCCATTTATACTCGTGGATTTGGCGAATACGTACCAGCTTGCACCAACGCTTCTGCGCAAGGCAAGGCGTGTAACCGCCGTGTGGAATTGATGCTGATTGTAGCGAAGTAGTGGTTTGAACTTTCGCTCCCAATTTGAAGCGATTAACGCCAAATAACAGACATAAAAAATCCCTCACATTAGAGGGATTTTTTGTATCTAGATTTTGTCGCTTTATTGCTTATGCAAACTGCTTTTCTAAGTAAGTTACGATATCGGAAGATTCGTACATCCACTCAGTTTTACCGTCTTTTTCGATACGTAGACAAGGCACTTTCACACGACCGCCGCCAGCTTCAAGCTCAGCACGGTGTTGCTCGTTGTTTTTTGCATCACGAAGTTCAAATTGAACCGACTGACGTTTCATCGCGCGGCGCACTTTCACACAAAATGGGCACGCTTCGAATTGGTATAACGTGTGCGTTTTTGCTTGCTCATTTACTTTGCTTTGTTCTTCTTGAGAACGCTTCACACCACGTGGGCTGAAAACAAAATTCAATAACAAGATGACACGACCTAAGAACCAACGGATAAACTTCATAACTCTCTCTACATATTTAAAATTAGCGTTACAATTTGCAGCATTATATACACAAGTTTTGTCAGATGCTCGCAACAAACCACTAATATCTATTTTGTCCGTTCGATCGTATGAGACTTAGCCACATTTAGCCCTAAACGCTTAGACAGTCGAGTCAGATTTGCTCGGTCTGTTTTCAGAACTCGCCCTGCTTGTGCCCAGTTAAAGTTGGCATCTTCCAACACCTCAGTAATGATACTGCGTTGAAAATCGTCCGTTGCACCACGTAGCCCTGCAGAAAGGTCGATCGTTGGTGTCGATAATGGTGTGTTTTTCACCTGAGTCGTCGCAATTGGCTGATCTTGGTCTAGAGGACCACAATCTTCCTTGGTGATTGTCACCAGGTTTTTATTGGTGCTGCGCGCTAACGCTTTCAATGCGGAACGACTGATCACATGCTCAAGTTCACGCACGTTACCCGGCCAACCATAACGGTTTAGGAAAGAAAGAACGTCGGAGCGGAACTTAACTTGGTTGATACCAAGCTTACGACGCGCTTGTTCTAAGAAGAAACCCGCTAATAGGCTGATGTCGTCACCACGATCTTTCAGTGCTGGCACCGCGATAGGATACACACTCAATCGGTGGTACAAATCGGCTCTGAATCGACCGTCTTCAACTTCTTGTTTTAGATCTCGGTTTGTCGCTGCCAATACTCGCACATCAATGGTTTGAATGTTGTCTTGGCCAACCGGTTGGATTTCGTTGTTTTGCAGCGCACGTAGGAGCTTACTTTGAGCGGCCAAAGGCAATTCACCAATCTCATCAAGGAACAGTGTGCCACCATCGGCTAAAGCAAATTTACCTAAGCGGTTTTTGTCTGCGCCAGTGAACGCGCCACGAACGTGACCAAACAGTTCACTCTCTACTAAGTTTTCAGAAATTGCAGCACAGTTTACGTAGACGAGTGGGTTACGTTTACGTTGAGATTGGTGGTGCAGGGTGCGAGCCACAAGCTCTTTACCAACCCCGGTGTCACCATGAATCAAGATATTAAACTCAGATGGAGCTACAACAGCGATGTCGTTCTTAAGCGCGACCATGGTGTCACTGTTACCAATCAACTCACCGCCGTCACGTTCCCACGCTTCTACGTTCAATTCTTCGAGTAATTGCTTTGACTGTTTTGCTTGATGCTCAAGTTGCGAGAAGGTCAGTGCCATCTGCATGGTTGAGGCTGCAATAGCTGCCAGTACTTCAAGGTTACGCGCCGGAATATTCGCGAAGACATCAGGTTTCAAGCTGTCTAGAGTCAGAATACCTAAGAGCTTATCGCCAAATAGCAAAGGCAAGCCCATACAAGCATGCATTGGTAAATCGCCATCATGGTCAATAAGCAAACCATCGAAAGGATCGGGTAGGGAGCTGTCAGCATCGAAACGAACAGGAGAGCGAGACGCGCAGATCTCTTCAAATCGTGGGTGTTCTGAAATGATAAAGCGACGACCGAATGTATCTCGGCTGAGCCCTTGCATTGCGATAGGTACTAGCGTGTCGCCTTGAAGGCTTAAAAGCGCGACACAATCACACGTTATGGTTTTGCGAATGGCATCGATCAGGCGATTGAAACGATCTTGATCGTTGACACCACTTGCGAGGCCAATGGTCATTTCCATGAGGGTAGATGCGGAGATATCTTGCATAAAAAACTCTAACTGTGTGTGTTTATCTACATAATAGAGTCTTATTGACTTAAAAAAAAGGTCTTTTTGACATTTTTATAAGATGAGTTTTGAGAAGAAAACCAGTAATGACGGGGATTGATAAAGTTGGCACTGATTGTGCAGAAGATACAGAGAAGCCCAATTATAGCGCTGATTAAATAGACTATTCTTGATCCCAATCAATCAGGTGGCATTAATCAGGTTTCGCGATTTTTTGAAATGAAAACGAGTCAAAATAACTCAGTTTCTAAAAATAACTAAGGTTTCAGAAAATCGATAAGTCATTCTTAATTTTTAGTAGTCAAAATGACATATAGGTCATAAGGCTCAGTGTTCGGAGTAAATTCATGCTTAACAATGCACATATCGAAATCATCAAATCTACTATTCCTCTACTTGAGAGCGCAGGCCCAGCTTTAACTCAGCATTTTTATCAACGTATGTTCACGCATAACCCTGAGTTGAAAGATATCTTCAATATGACTCACCAAAGAACAGGTCGCCAAGGAGTAGCACTGTTTGAAGCTATCGCGGCATATGCAAAGAACATTGAAAATCTAGCAGCGTTAACAACTGCCGTTGAACGTATTGCTCAGAAACACACAAGCTTTAACATTCAACCAGAGCACTACCAAATTGTTGGTTTGCACCTGATTGAGACATTACGTGAACTAGCTGCTGACGCCTTTACTCCAGAAGTGGAAGAAGCATGGACAGCCGCTTACCTATTCTTGGCGCAAGTATTCATCGATCGTGAAGCTGAACTTTACCTACAGCGTAAGCAAGCTGTTGGTGGTTGGGAAGCAGCGCGTGCGTTTGTGATTGCAGACAAAATCGAAGAGTCAGCGCTAGTAACAAGCTTTATCCTTCAGCCAAAAGACGGCGGTGAAGTTCTGGATTACACACCAGGTCAATACATCGGTATCGAAGTGAAACCAGAAGGCTCTCAATACAGCGAGATTCGTCAATACTCACTGTCTGATAAGCCAAACGGCAAGCAATACCGTATTTCTGTTAAACGTGAAGGACAAGGCCAAGAGACACAAGGCGTTGTATCTAACCACCTACACGATACGGTTGCTGTTGGTGATGAGGTTAGCCTATACGCACCAGCGGGTGACTTCATGTATCAAGAGCGCAACAAGCCAGTAACACTTATCTCTGCAGGTGTTGGTGTAACGCCAATGCAGTCTATGCTTGAGTTCCTAAACACGGTAGATAAAAACGAGCCAGTACTTTACCTTCACGCTTGTGAGAACGTAGGCCAACACTCTTTCACGACTCGTGTTAAAGATATTGTTGCCGACAAAGGTTGGGAAGCGAAAACGTGGTACATGAACAAAGACGAATCTGCATGTGAAAACACGCATCAAGGCCAAATGGATCTAGCGTCTATCTCTGATACTAAAGGCTTTGAAGAGAGCGATTTCTACATATGTGGTCCTGTTGGTTTCATGAAGAACATCGTGGAACAACTAGACGCACTCAAAGTTGATCGTTCACGCGTTCACTACGAAGTATTCGGCCCTCACGCTAACTTCTAAGAGCTCAAGGTAGTTGTGTTAACACTCGCCTGATCTATTTAAAACCTTGCCTATTCAAAGGCCTCACAGTGTGAGGCCTTTTTGGGTTTGGTTGGTTTTGTCTGACATCATCGACTACTGCAAAACACGATGGTTCAGCTAAGATCTTTTCGCTTCTATCTAAGAACGTTTCACCTTCTTAGACATGTAGTCGGAATCAAAAAATTCAGGCCAGTACATTTTCACGTAACCACCTGCGACCCAAATTACTAGGATGGTGGCGATGGTTAGCTCAAAGAATCCGAACTTGTGCAGCCAGTACCATTGTGGGTATTCCGCGCCGAAAAATGTGGTTAGACGATGCATGGCAATAGCGCTGATAACGGATGGGAAGGTGACGGCAGCAATTGAAGGTTGGAACTTCAAACGCATTAGGCGGATGTAACACAAGTAAATTAACAGAGTCATGGTGATGGCAATGCCCGACAATGCACCTGTTAGAATTGGGTCTGGGTTGTCGAAGTTAACCAAGTAAGCGGCTAAAGATAAGTTAACCGGAGCTGCCATGATAGCGAGTGTTGGTCTTGCTCGGCGAGGAAGATTGCCTTCGAACACCAAGCGGTACAACACCACTGGCAACATAAGGAAATAGATACCAATACAAGTGACCGCAAGTGTTTCTGAAAATACAGTGTGCCCGAACTGTGTGCCTGCTAAGGAGCTGCTGATCAAACCGACCGGATACAGAAACCAACTCGGTACAATGTTCGACATTTTGAAGTTGATGATCTGAAAACTAAAGAACAACACCATCATGGTAAAGTGCAGCAATAGCGCGCAGAACCAAACTGGATAGGCGATAGCTGGCGATATCTCGGCTAAATAGTCGCACAGAATCAATAAAGCCATGCTCATTGGTGCCATCAAGCTTCCACTTAACGGGTGGCGAATGTCATTAAGGAAGGTATTAAAGCTCGTTAAATAGCGCAGTAAAACAGGCAGCAATAATAGCGCGCCGAATGCAGCGAGGTAGGGACGAATTATCTCACCAATGCCCGGGATATATAACGCCCAAGCTTGTCCTAACCCAATAACGCCAAGTGCTAAAGACGCCTGAGATGGCGGCACATTTTTTACTTGGGTTAATCTTCTCCAGTTCAACGACTTACTCCGACTTAGTTAATTAAAGACTTTTAGAATATTTGCTTTAGTTAGAGTGTGTAGGCCTTTCATCAATAGATTTTGAGGGCACTCAACTAATTTTGAGTGGATGATACCAAGTTTAACGTTTGCTTTTTTG
Organism: Vibrio sp. 10N.222.51.C5; assembly: GCF_041474575.1. Lineage (NCBI taxonomy): Bacteria > Pseudomonadati > Pseudomonadota > Gammaproteobacteria > Vibrionales > Vibrionaceae > Vibrio > Vibrio sp. 10N.222.51.C5. The sequence goes on along the minus strand of NZ_JBFRUJ010000051.1, from coordinate 50,550 downwards.
ATTTTGATACGGAATCGGGAGATTAAGCACGTTGAATGTGTGCTTTTGTTTCATGAGTCATTTGTAATTAACATACTTCCTCTTGCTGAGGGAGGTCTTGTTGTCTTAGCTTCTCGTTTTTCAGCGTACGGTTAAGCAGCTGACTGTAAATTGGCTGCCCACCTAACATTTGAGCAATGATTACTGCGCCCAAGCAGGTGATGATCAACGGTAGGATCAGATAGTAGTTATTGGTCATTTCAATAACCAACAGAATACCCGTGATAGGCGCTCGCACGGTGGCGGCAAATAATGCTCCCATGCCAGCAATTGCAAACATACCCGGTTCAATATTCAGTTCAGGAAAGAATGCCGCCGCGATAAGTCCAAACGCGTAACCAAAGAGCGTTCCTAGAGCAAGCATTGGTGCAAAGATGCCACCCGGTGCACCAGAGCCGAAACAAAGTAGCGTGGTGAGCACGCGCCCTAAGAAGATTAACAGCAGCACGTTTGCGCTGTAGTTGCCATTAGTGATATTCGGGATGATACCAATACCACCGCCAGTCAACTCCGGTATATAGAGCAGCAATAAGCCAAAGCAACCGCCCAGCAGGGAACCTGTTATTAAGTAGCGTTTACGGTCATTCTTGTGTATTGCCACAAACAGGTCTTGCGAAAGTGTAATCAGCTTATTGAAAATCACACCAAACAGGCCGAACAACACACCTAACAACAAGAATAACCACAGAGCATCCAGTTCAGGCGGTTGGTATTGAGGCATAGTGATAACGGCAGATTGTCCGTTGATTGATCGAAAAACGATGTTAGCTGAAACCGCTGAGATGATGACGGCTTTAATTGATATGAGAGAGTAGCGAAACTGTGGTCTCATCTCCTCGACTACAAACATGATGCCAGCCAGTGGTGCATTGAATGCGGCGGCCAAACCACCTGCGGCACCCGAAGCTAATAGTGAGTGGCGAGTGTCGTCATCTTTGACTCTGAAGATGTCAGTCACCATACGGCCAATACTGCCGCCCATTTGAACGGTTGGTCCTTCTCGACCTAAAACCATACCAGAGCCTAATGCGCCCATACCGCCAAAAAATTTTACTGGCAATACTCTCCACCATCGAACAGGGCGCATACCGTCCATCGCACCTTCAATTTCAGGGATGCCTGAGCCTGCAGCCTCTGGAGCGAAGCGGTGAACGAGGAAGTAACCAATAAAGGCAAATGCAGCACTAATAAGGAAAGCGGCTAGCCAAAGGGGTAAATAGCTACCGATTTCATCTTTAAGCCAATCGGTACGAGTTTCTGTGATGAAATGAACCGCGACTTCGAAATAGGTACCCACTACGCCAGCAAGTACACCTACAATACAAGAAAGAAAGAGAACGGAAGCGGGTGTCTTATCTCTTGAGAGAAATTGATTAATAGCATCCCTTGGCATTTTGGCTAATAAGGATTGCTTAATTTTCTCTCTTCTGGTCATTGAGATAAGGCTCCTGAATGGGTTAAGGCGGGGTAGTCATAAATTATACGCGTCCTCTGCATATCCTATAGCAGCAAAGATGAAAAGTTGAATTTCATTTATGGAATGTACGTGTTACATAAATGGAATCTATGGGCAATTGTGGAATCGCTGTCACAATTTTGATCGATTCTCTGGTGGTGGCTTGAATATCCCCAAAAATGAACCATAGTTAAATCGTAAAGCAACATAACAAACCGCAAGGAGACGTGAGGTTTTACACACAATTTGGATGGATTCAGAAACAAAGTTTTAGTTCCTCGTTAAATGTTCAGGTCGATATTTAAGGCTTCCTGATTCGCGAACTCACGATTGAGTAACGAGGGTGAGGCGTACTGAGTAAGTACGCCTTTAGTTCGTCTGGAGCATTCATTTTTCTTCGTTCCCCCCTTTTCTAGTGACACTCATACAACTTCTGGCTTAAATCATTCTCCGTATAAACAAGCGATTGGGGTCAATTTCTCCGTGATTGTGTATATACTCCCTTAAAAAGGAGAACTGATATGACCAAAAAAGTTCCTACAAACATCATTACGGGTTTCTTGGGTGTTGGTAAAACGACAGCCATCTTGAACCTGCTAAAAAATAAACCTGAGAATGAAAACTGGGCTGTTCTGGTTAATGAATTCGGGGAAATCGGTATTGACGGTGCATTGATGACAGATCAAGGCGCTTTGATTAAAGAAGTGCCGGGTGGATGCATGTGCTGTACTGCGGGCGTGCCTATGTCAGTGGGTATTAATGCCTTACTTCGCCAAAAGCCAGACCGTTTATTGATTGAGCCGACAGGGCTTGGTCACCCTAAACAGGTTATAGCGACACTGACTTCCGATCAGTACACACCATATGTCGATTTAAAAGCGACGCTTGGTTTGGTTGACCCACGAAATCTGTCTAATGAAAAGTACACCTCGAATCAGAATTTTAATGATCAACTAAATAGTGCAGATGTGATTCTTGGTACTAAGGTTGACCTTGTTCATTCTGAAGACATCGATGTGTTCAATGATTGGGTGACGGATCAAACGCCAGCAAAAGTCTTCCATAAGCTAATTCACGATGGTGAAGTGCCATTGGAAGTGTTAGACATTGAAAGAGTATACGGCAGTGCTTCATCTCATATTGAAGCGCATCATCACGATCACGCTGAACAAGAGCCTCAATTCCAACTTCCTCCTGGTGAAGCTTTCATCCGTAAAGAGAATAAAGGACAGGGCTATTTCAGTTGTGGTTGGTTGTTTGGCGCAGAGCATAAGTTCGACTTCGATGCGCTATTCTCTATGTTGTCAGATCTAACGGCCGAGCGTGTAAAAGCTGTCGTGAACACCGACCAAGGTTGCTACGCATTCAATGTGGCGAATCAAGTCGTGTCTGTGAACGAAATTACGCTTGATGGCTTTGAATCTCGACTGGAAGTGATCGACTCGCAACTCATGCCATGGGGCGATCTCGAGCAGATTCTACTCAAGCTGTGTGGCATCAAATAGCCCTGTTTTTGCTGTTTGAACCAAGGATCTTGGTGTTTACCTCGTTGAAGGCGGGATAAACACCAGATTAAATGAGAAAGTTTGCGTTATATCACGATAAATGTGAGATAAATCACTCTAATTACTTTATAGTGCTCGGCTGAAATAAGAATGTAGGCTGTCTGCTTAAGGAACCCGTAACAATGTCATTTTCCTCTCAAGGTTTTGCTCCTGAATTAGTCAAAGCGTTGACTGAGTGTGGTTATGAAAAACTCACTCCAATTCAACAAAAAGCGATTCCAATGGCTCGTAAAGGCCATGATATTTTTGCTACTGCTCAAACCGGTACGGGTAAAACAGCGGCATTTTCATTGCCTGTTATCCAACACCTTTTGAACAGCGGTAAAAAGGCGTCTAGAGGAACGGCTCGCGGCCTTATTCTTGCTCCAACTCGTGAGCTTGCTGCGCAGATCGCTCAAAACATTAAAGACTACGTTAAATACACAGATCTAAGTGTTTCTGCGGTTTACGGTGGTAACAAGATGTCTTCACAAGTTCGTCAACTAGAACTGGGTGTGGATATTTTGGTTGCAACACCTGGCCGTTTAGAAGAGCACTTAGAAGCGGGTAACGTGTCTATTGCTAACCTAGAATTTCTAGTATTTGATGAAGCTGACCGTATCCTTGATATGGGCTTTATCAATGCCGTTCGTAAGATCATGTTGGATGTAGAAACATCACCGCAAATCATGATGTTCTCTGCAACGACTTCTACTCAGTTAAACCAACTGTCTGTTGATATTCTGCGTAAACCAAAACGTATTAGTGTTGAGCGCGAAAACTCAACGGCTGCTACTGTCGGCCACGTGGTTTACCCAGTGGATCAAGAGCGTAAAACAGAACTGCTTTCTGAGCTGATTGGTCGTAAAAACTGGCGCCAAGTGCTTGTTTTTGTTAACTACAAAGAAACAGCGAACGATGTAGTTAAAGAGCTTAAGCTAGACGGCATTAAAGCAGTACTGTGTCACGGTGATAAAGCGCAAAGTGCTCGTCGTCGTGCTCTAGACGATTTTAAAGAAGGTAAAGCGCGTGTAATGGTAGCAACCGACGTTGCGGCTCGTGGTCTTGATATCGAAGACTTACCACACGTAATTAACTACGACATGCCTTTCCTAGCAGAAGACTATGTTCACCGTATTGGCCGTACAGGTCGTGCAGGTAAGCAAGGTCACGCTGTCTCTTTCGTTAACCGCGAAGAAGAGCTGACTGTCGTTCAAGTTGAAAAACTGATTCAACAGCGCATTCGTCGTGTTGAACAACCGGGTTATGAACCGAAGAAACGTGATGCTTACATCGAGAAGCTGAACACTAAATCGGCTTACAAAAACCGTCAGGGTCGTAAGAACAACGCGAACGAAGAGCCACAAGATCAAGCAAGCGCTGAACGTCGTTTGACTATGATGAAGCGAATTAAAAACCGTCGTAAGTAATTACGGTTGGTGATTGAAAAGAGCCACTGTTATGTGGCTCTTTTTGTTTGTATTGATCGCAATATTGTTTATTGTCATTACTGCTTCGTTTCAACCTCGCTTCATTTCAAGCCCGATCAAGAAACAAGAACTAATAAATAAAAACAAGTCGATAAGGTAATAATATGGATAGCGCACTACTTTGGGCTTTTATTCCCACGTTTTTCTTCGTGTCAATCACGCCCGGTATGTGTATGACTTTGGCGTTGACACTTGGAATGAGTGTTGGATACAAGCGTACATTATGGATGATGATCGGTGAACTGGCTGGTGTCGCTGTGGTTTCTATTGCCGCGGTATTGGGTATCGCTTCGATCATGTTGAATTACCCATGGCTATTTACGGGCTTTAAATTTGTTGGTGCGGGTTACCTGTTTTATTTAGGCGTTCAGATGTGGCGTTCGAGAGGCAAACTGGCGATCAGTACTGACAACCAAACAACAAAAGTCAGCAATGATTGGGACTTGGTGGTTCAAGGTTTTGTCACTGCAATTGCGAACCCAAAAGGCTGGGCGTTTATGATTTCTTTGCTGCCTCCTTTTATTAACAGCAATAAAGACTTAGCACCGCAGTTGTTCATTCTCGTGTCAATCATTCTGGTTTCTGAGTTTGTTTGCATGACCTTATACGCGACAGGCGGAAAGAGCTTAAAGCATATGCTGGGCAAAGCCGACAATGTTAAGTTGATGAACCGCATTGCAGGTACGTTGATGATGGGCGTTGGTGTTTGGTTGTTCGTGAGCTAATTCTGGTTAGCCTACAACGAGCAGAGATCCCCGACTCAGTCGTTCCTCCTTCTCGAGGGTGACGCGTACGTGGGATGATGACGACTTAGGATTACGGTGAGTTTTGAAAATTCGGATTCTTACTTAAACCGAAGAATGCATAGAATATAAAAAGAGCGATAGGGCATTTGGCCTTATCGCTCTTTTTGATTTTACTTAGCTAGCGAACAGAGACTAGATAACAGAAATGTTTCTGATCTTAGCCTGCGTTGTATATTTAAACCGCGATTTCACCGCCGTCTTCTCGACGAATCACAACCGTAGATGCTCTTGGGCGGACTTTGCCTTGAGTTTGTGCGGTTGCATCTTCAGACGATGGCCAGTTTGCCGGGTGTTGAATGTTCACAAACAGTGACTTGAAATCTGGGCTGATGGTAAAGCCTGTTACTTCACATCCGTTTGGTCCCACAAAGAAACGCTTTAGCTGCGCTTGATTGTTTGCATCAATTACCGCGCTGTTGCCTTGGTCATCCGTTAATTGAGATGGAACCACTGCCAGCATTTGGTCATTGGTGTAGCCAGTGACTTCGTCTGCGCCATTATCTGTCTGAATCCATAAAATACCACGAGCATCAAACGCTAAGCCGTCAGGACTCGCGAACTGGTTCATGTCTGTTAGACCAGAGCGGTTAATAGACTTGTCTTCCACTGCTGGTGAACCAAATACGAAGATATCCCAATCGAACTCGCCTGCCGTTTTGCCTTCATCCCAACGGATAACATGACCGAACTTGTTGTCTACGCGAGGGTTTGCAGAGTTCGCTTCTTTACGCTTGTTGTTATTAGTCAGCGTTAGGTAAGCCGTACCTGTCATTGGGTCAACAGAGCACCATTCAGGGCGATCCATTGGCGTTGCACCAACAAGGTCGGCAGCGCCTGCTGTATTGATGATAAGCGCTGCTTGAGAGTCAAATGAATCACCTAGCTTACCGCCGTTTGTAGTCTTGCTGCCCAACGTTAGTGGTAGCCAAGTACCTGAACCATCATCGTTGAACTTAGCCACATACAGTGTGCCTTTGTCCATGTACTTATCACCTGCACTTAGGCGATTGCTAGGCTCTGCGTCACGCGGGTCCCATTTCTCTTCAGAAACGAATTTGTATAGGTATTCAAAGCGAGAATCGTGACCAGAGTAGAATACAATCGGCTCGCCTTCGGTCAACTTACCAAACGTACAGCCTTCGTGACGGAAACAACCCAGTGCAGAACGTTTTTTAGCGCGAGAGTTTGCTGTGTATGGGTCGATTTCAACTATGTAGCCGTGACCGTGTGCTTCGTTACGGTAATCGTCCATTGCTGACTCACCTGTTGGTGTTACGTCAAAGCGAGCAAATTCGTCTAAGCGTTCTTGTTTGTCACCAGAAAGCGTGTCCCAACCATAACGTGTTTTGTCGGTAGCGATACCAATACGTTCTTGCGCTGACGTTGTCTCGCCTTTATTAACGAAATAACCTGGCCAGTTTTCTTCACACGTTAGGTAAGTGCCCCATGGCGTGTAGCCATTACCACAGTTGTTCAACGTGCCACGAGCTTGGCTGCCGTCTTGTGAGAACTTGGTTTTGGTAAATTCACTGTGTGCAACAGGACCAGACAGATCCATTACGGTCGCGCCTGTGTAGCGGCGGTTCAGAGGATCGTTATCGACCATCACCCATTGGTTGTCTTCAAGTTTTACACGAACCACACTGACGCCGTGTGCGTTGATCTCTTTACGTACTTCATCAAGGCTAGGGCGGTTGCCTTCATCGTATGTAGGACCATTAGCGTGCAGTGCTTTTTGGTCGATGTATTCGTGATTAATCACCAACAAACCGTCGTTGCTGTTGCCATTAAGCGGGAAGAAGTGCATGCCGTCGTGGTGCATGCCCAGTGAGTTTGCTTGATCTTGTGCGTTGTTGGTTCCATCTTTTAACCAAGCATTGCCTTGCTTGTTAAGTGGAGTACCCCAAGGAACCAATACTTGTGCTGTATAGCCTTTTGGCACAACGACACTGTCTGTCAGTGAGCCTTTAACCGATTCGAATGCAAGTGTAGCAGTGCTTTTTTGCGGTGCGCTAGATGATGCTGTCGCCGCGTGCGCTGTGCTGTGGCCTGCTAAACCAAAAGCACCAAACGCCGTCATTGCACTGATGCCTAAACCGCCTTTGAGAACATTTCTTCTTGAAAGGTTCGCATCTAAAACTTCTTCGAAGGGTTTGTTTTTGCTCTTATTAAAACGAGTGCTATCAAATGTTTCCTTGCTCATCTTTACTGCTTCCTATTGGCTGATTTTATTATTCGTTATTCATGACTTACCCACCTACTAACTAATTGGTTAATAAGTTGGGTCAATGTGTGACTAATCGTGAAGCAGTTAAGTGACAGATTTTTATAGATTTGATTAAGGTTTTGTTTCTGTAGCACGATTTTTGCCATTAACACCCTTGTGTAATACAAAACTCTTGGGGATTGATGTGGAACTGTGTATAAATGCTTTATCAAACGAAAAGAGAGGCAGTTATGAAATTAGATAAAATCGAAAACAAAAATCGTCGCCTACGCAAAAAGCTATACCTAGGTGAATTCGCGATTCTGGGTTTTGAAGTAAGCTGCAAGACATCGATTACTGATTTTGATCAATACGATGTGTTCATTGATGAGTTCATTGATTTCATCGACAGCATCGGTCTGTGCTTTGGTGGCGGCGGCCTTGAGCTGTTTGAAGGTTTCTTATGCTCAATTGAGCGCTACCGTTCAGTAACAGAAGCAGAACAACTGCAAGTTGCTCAATGGCTTGAAGCTCGTGCTGAAGTAAGCAAAGTGGAAGTTAGCGAACTGATTGACGCAAACTACGCGTTCTAATTTGATGTTGTGTTGTTAGCTCGATTGAAAGGCCAAATACGGCTTAGGAAAGAGTAACAACAGTACGCTAGAATAAAGGCCGAATCGTTAAATCGATTCGGCCTTTTTGCGTTTTATTCGTTCCATTTCTATTCTTTATCTTCTTTTCTATCCCTTCTGACGTAAATGATAAATTGATATTTTTCGGCTAAATATTAGTACTTTATCGCTATTTTTATTTGCAGTAATAAGTTTGGATAAACTTGTGAGAGTTTTATGAGAATTCAATGAAGTTGCTGATAGATTTGATCGTCATTCTTAGAGTCAACAACACCACAGTTCGTTCTGGCAAAGGTAACGGTATATCGCTGTTATTCGTTTTGTTGGCAACGATAGGACTCGATAAAGGATGGAATCAAAATGAATAAACGTACTCAAATCAGCTTAGTGATCAGCTCGGCTATGTTGGCCTTCGGAGCGGCTCAAGTTCAGGCTGCTGAGCTTGAAGTCACTGTCACTAATGCAACGAAAGGGATCTACTTTACGCCTATCTTAGCGGCGGCTCATGACTCAAGCTTGTTCATGTTTAGAACGGGTGAAACGGCTTCTTCGGAACTAGAGTCCATGGCCGAAGGTGGCGATATTTCAGGTTTATCTGGTGTCATTGCCAACGCGGGAGGCGTGGTGGTTGAGAACCCAGCGGCCGGCATCCTCAATCCAGGCGTCGCAACTACGTTTGATATCAGTACTGGTAATTTAGAGTACCTATCATTGGGTGCAATGTTGCTGCCGACAAACGACGGCTTTGTTGGTCTAGATAGCTGGAAGATCCCAACTCAAGCGGGCACCTACAAAGCGACTCTAAATGGTTATGACGCAGGCACAGAAGCCAATGATGAGCTGGCGGGCAGTATGCCGAACCCTCCATTCATTACCTTTGGCGCTGGTGGCACAGGTGTAGAAACGGCAGTATCAAACGCTAAGGTTCATATTCATCCAGGTAACATTGGTGATGGTGATGGTGATGCGGCGGGCGGCATCAGTGACCTCGATAGCAGTAGCCATCGATGGTTAAACCCTGTTGCAACTATCACCATTGTTGTGAAGTAAGGGGGATGTATGAAAGCTAGAATTCTATTTATCGCTGCATCAGTAGCTGTGTTAGCGGGTTGTCCGGACGATGACGACGATTACTATCGCTATGATGTGAGTGTTACTAACCTCACCCCCAATCAACCAATGTCACCACTCGCGGTGTTGACTCACAATACGAATTTTGATCTGTTTGAAGTTGGGCAAAGTGCCTCTGTCGATCTGGAATACTTGGCGGAAGGGGGTAGTAATGCACAATTGCTTGCGCTCAGTGACAGTGACGCCAATGTTTATCAAGGCATCTCAGGCAATGGACTGATTCTTTCAGGTGAGCAAGACACGGTGTCGATTCGTGTCGACCCAAATCAAGAAGGGTATATCTCAGTTGCTTCCATGTTGGTGAACACCAATGATGCGTTTGTCGGCGAATCCGGATTATCGCTCAAGTCATTAGCGGTGGGTGATACCTTTACCATGAACATGAATGTTTGGGATTCGGGAACAGAGCTGAACGATGAGCTTGCTGCAACCATTCCGGGACCAGCAGGCGGTGGTGAAGGTTTTAATACCACACGAGACGACACCGATATAGTGAGTTTTCACTCTGGCGTAATCAGCCAAGATGATGGCCTTACGACTTCTACTTTAAGTGCAAATCATCGTTTCCTTAACCCCGGAGCAAGAATCACCATTACTCGAACTGAGTAACAGGGTCAAAGTACGATGAAAGAATTCCTGCTCTGTTCCGGTCAATTGAAAGGTGGGCAGACTCAGAATAGAGCAGGGATCATGAATAGTGCTGCGGTAAATTTGATGGCAAACATATTGTTGGTTGAAGACGATGATGACTTGGCTGAACTGGTGCAGATGCATCTTAAGTTCCAAGGGCATAACGTAATCAGAGCTAATGTGATTGAAAAGGCTCAGGCGCTCTATAAAGAGGGTCATTTCGATTTGATCGTACTGGATCGTGGCTTACCAGACGGTGACGGACTCGATTTCTGTCGAATGTTGCGTCAGCAAGAGGATTGGACGCCAGTACTCATGCTAACCGCAAGAGACGCTGAGTTAGATAAGGTGTCAGGCTTAGAAGCCGGTGTTGATGACTACATAACGAAACCTTTCAGCGTTCTCGAGTTTCAAGCAAGAGTGAGGAACGTGCTTCGCCGTTTAAGCCATGTCGAATCAGCGACTCAAGAGGTTGTGACAGCAGAATCGATTATGAATTTTGGTGTGCTCACTATTCAACCTGAACGCCATCAGGTGTCACTCAATAACCAAGACGTACCGCTGACAGCTACCGAGTTTACCTTACTTCATTTCTTAGCAACCCGCCCGGGGCGTGTGTATAGCAAAGACGAGCTGCTCGATCATGTTTGGAATACTCATCACTCTGGCTATCACCATACCGTGTGTAGCACAGTCAACCGTCTAAGAACCAAGCTTGCGATGCCGAATAGTGATGATGATTTCATTAAAACCGTTTGGGGTGTTGGTTATAAGTTTGAGTCGAAAGCTTAGGCCTATGTGTCGCGTCCGAAGTTTACTAAAAGGCCAGTAAGACCTAAGAGCCATCGAGGAGAGAACATGAGTTTCAAATCGCGTTTAGTGTTGTTCACCAGTTTGTGGTTTCTGCTCGTGAGTGTGGTGATTGCTTATACCTATAATTGGCAAAAAGAGACCATAGAACAAAGAACTAAGCAGAGCTTACACAAAGAGCTCGCGGTTCATATGCGCGATGATAACCCTCTGATGATAGGGACTGACTACAACCCCAAAGCCCTTAAATCCATATTTCATACCTTGATGTTGATTGGTCCCGATTTCGACATTTATTTTCTCGACAGCCAAGGAAATATCACGACGCACGCTGCGCCAGAAGGCACTGTGTTGGCAAGCCAGATAGACTTAGCACCCATTAGACAATTTTTAAATGACGAGCCTTATCCGATTCTTGGCGAAAACCCTATCAATCCTGATTCTCGTAAGGTGTTTTCCGTTGCTGCGATTGAAGAGTTGGGTTCAACAGTTGGGTATCTGTATGTGTTGATTGGCAGTAATCGCCATACCGTGATTGCTAATTCGCAAGTCGACACACCTTATATGGCGCTAGCAGGACTTATGCTGATCTCTATCTTAGGTTTTGCGATTGGGGCTTACCTGTTGGTCAAACGTAGCCTGTTAAACCCAATAGAAGCAGTAACCAACAAGCTGCAACAACAAGCAGAGCAAGATTTTCGATTGGACCCGAACTTCATTCATCAAGTACCAGAATTGGTGCCGATTGCACGCTCGTATCAGTTGATGGCGAAGCACATTCAACAGCAATTTTTGCAACTTGAATATCAGTCGTCACATCGAAGACAAAGCTTATTACAGCTCAGTCATGATTTGAAAACGCCATTGTCGAGTGTATTGGGGTATCTAGAAACGTGGAGGATTCAAAACCCACATTCGGATCCACTCATAGATGTGGCATATCGCAATGGCAACAAGTTATCTGAACAGCTCCATTCGCTGTTAGATAGCGCCAAGAAAGATAACCCGGTACCCACATATCAATACGCTTCAATCGATTTCAATGGGCTGATGAGCGAATGCTTAGAAACGATACAAAGCAAATATCGCCATAAAAATGTTGAGTTGAACATTAATATGCCTATTGGAATCAAGGCTGTGGGTGACAGTGATCTGCTTGAGAGGTTGATTTTGAATCTGTTAGATAATGCATTGAGGCATAGCCCAAGTGGCACTGTGGTGTCGTTAGATGTTGGTTTTGAAGCGGATTCCAAACGGGTGAAGGTGGTGATTCATAATGAGGTTGAACTGGAAGCGCCGAATGGTTCTTTGGGAATAGGAACCAAGATCGCGCAGTCGATACTGATGTTGCATCACAGTGTGCTAGAAACAACAAAGGCAGAGAACTCCTTTCAGCAAAGCTTTTACTTGCCTTCGGTATAGCTCTATCTGCCTTCGATTTAGCTTGATGTGTACTTACGTAGAAGTAACGTTAAGCGTCTTTTCTGTCTTCGTTACCTTCGTTCACTTTCGCGTAGAAGTGAAGCAGCTCAGTTAATTCTTTAACCCAGCCAAACGCATCTTTAGGTGCGTTCTTTAAGATCTTTTCTACTTTCTCACAGTGCACTTCGATTGCGATTGCTTCTTCAAGGTTGAAAGAAATTGAGTAGAAGTGCCAAAGCAGTAGGCGAGTCATTCGCTCGATGTTCTGTTGCGAGTTATCCGACTCTGAGAAGGCTAGGTTTACTTCACCAAGCGCGATAGCGGTCATTCGAAGCATTGCGTCAAATTTCGCTGATTGCATGCGTTCTTCGCTGGTGACTTCTTCTTGCTCGAACGTAAACAATTCCGTCATTGCATCTTCAGGTACAAGGCGATGAATCATTCTTAAACTAAATTCTTCTAGTTCATGGCGAGGCATGGTGATTAAGCAATTTAAGGTGTAGTCGCGTTGCATGGTGTTCTCTTGGATCTGCAAAAAGGTCGGACAGTTTAATGGAGAAGCGAGTTTAGAAAAAGCAGATTTTAGATAAGCCTGCGTTGGCAGGCTTATCTGTGTACTACAAGCCCTAAAATCGATGCTTAGGGGAACTGTATTTAGGTTTGAACGCAGTATCAGGCCTTGCTATGGCTTGGCGGTTGGTACTGCATCGACTGGTCGTTTCTCATGAATATGTTGCTCGCGACCAAACTGCCGATGCAAATAGAACCAAGGGCGAGCCAAGTCATCGCATCAGGAATCTCGTTGAATAGTGGGATCGCCAACAAGGTCGCCACTGCGGGTGTTGCACTGCCAAAAGCGGCAGAGCGTTCAGCCCCTAAGGTATTAACCGCATAAAGGTAAGTGAACGCAGCGATTAAACCCGCCCCAACGCCTTGCACTGTTGAATGAACGGCAAGCTCCGTGAAGGGCCAATTAGCGATTGGTGTGTCCATTAGGTGGCTTGGGAGGGTTCCAGTCAGGATTAGGACGAGTAAAAGCAAAGTAGAACAGAGAGAAATAAAACCGGCACTGACTAACGCATTAAGATTAGCGACACGGGCTGAGATGGTGAACATCGCCCACATTAAGCTTCCGCATAAAAACAACAAATGACCTTTGGTGTATTCGAAGTTGAAGCTGCTTAAGCTACTCCCTAAAAACAACAGTATGCCGAGCAAAACCAAACCTAAACCAACAACACGATGTCGGCTGAGTGGCTGCTTAAAAAAGAGTACCGCAATTCCTGTAACGAACAGAGGAAGCGTGCCCGGAACAAGAGCACTGCCATGAGATACCGGAACAAACTGCATGGCCGTTCCGGCAACAAGCAGATAAGGTAATCCGCTACCTACGAACATACCCGTTAGATACCGTTTAGGGACGACGGCAATTGCGCTGCGTGCTTTCCACATCAAAGGCAATAACACCAAAGCCGGTATGAGAAATCTTGTGAGAGCGATATCGGCAGGTGTTAAATCTGAATTTGCGCCGCCTTTAAGAGAAAGAAAAAAGCTCGCCCAAATGAGTAGGGTGACAGTAATAGATAAGTAGCCAAGATTCATAATATAGAAGGAGAGTGGGTGATGACTCATTATGGAACAGTTGGTGTGCCACAGGTTGGCAAGTTTTGGCTAAACTTGAACAATCTTTGATGATTTCTGCTAATATTCACCAAATAATTAACGGATTTAACTAATGTTTGGCATTTACTATGGATAGAATTGATAGGCATCTTCTCGAACTGCTACAAAAAGATGGCAGGTTAACCACGGCTGAACTTGCTGATGAAGTGGGTTTATCACCTTCGCCTTGTGCAAGACGAGTCAAAAGGCTAGAAGAAAAGGGCATTATTGACGGTTATCGTGTGAGCTTGTCACGAGAACAAGTCGGCATCGCAATGAGCGTGATTGTTGAGGTGAGCCTAAACAACCACCAAGAAGTGTCGATAGATAAGTTTGAGGCGGCTGTTGTAGAGATGGAAGAGGTGATCAGTTGCCACGTTGTATCTGGGGCTTATGACTATTTGCTAGAAGTGGTTAGCCCGAACTTGATGGCCTACGAGGCATTTACAAGAAAACTTCAAAGGCTCTCTAACGTGAAAGATATTCATACCCACCTTGCGATAAGACAAGTAAAAGGCAATGCACCACTGCCAATTTATACCGATTAAGCCAAACTCTGAGCAGTAACACGAAGGCAGAATGAGCTGAAAACGAAATGGTTTACTCCTGAAGTAGAAGCGCGGTCAATATCAAAAATCATCCATTAAGTGTCAGGCTTCAGGCAATAAAAAACGGAGCACCTCGTGAAAGGTACTCCGTATATGATAGGTGCAAAACTTAGTGATACTTAAAGTTAGAGATTGAACAATCCCCAGTTTGTGCATTAATTCTGAATGAAAAAGCATGTGAATGATAATCCACGCCGTCATTCCAAATTGTCTCTCCAAATATCTTACATAGCTCTAGCTCACTTACTGAACCGAACTCTTCCATGTGTTTAGCTACAGATAAAAGTTTACCTCTTATCTCTGCAGTCCATTCCGTGTTACTCAAGCAGTTGAAAGCCATAGTCTTTTGCATATTACCTAGCCAAAATATTTCTTGTTATTAAGTTATATGAAGATTCATGATAACAATTTTCTGGCGTTTGTAAATCTATTTTGTGATGAATATCTCACATACTCGCTTGCATTGGTCGGAAATTGAACTTCATTGTTGATAGATAGCACATTACTTTTACAACCTATTGATAAAGCTTTGATTAACGAGTTCTTAGAATATTATGAATGGGATTGAGCATATTTATCGGAAAAGTCCAGTCGAACGAGTGAGAGAATCTAATGGTGATTTCAGTTTGATGCATCGTTTGCTGGTTGGTTTATGTGGCGCGCTTCATCAATCATCGTCGCTTCTCTGCGGTATTTTGAAGACAGCTGACGGAATTTTTCACTGAGTGTATGGAGATCTCGGGAGAGTGATTGTGAGCTTTGTACGTGCACCTTTGCGCTTTCTGCCTGGCGCGGGAGTCTTGCTTTGGTGCAGTGTTTGGCGACGGCTTGCCATGAATACGCTAGAGAGTCAGCGCCTTCAAGTTCACTAGACACAACATACGCCTGTTGTAGCAAAACCTCGGAGACGTCATACGCGGTATTCATATGACTATTGAGCTGCACATTAAACCTTTCTTCATACTTTGCCCAAAGCTCAATGATCTGCTTTTCATTAAAGTGTTTAGATAACAATGTCTGTGACTCATAGGTTGAAAGAACTTGGTTGAACTCTTTGGTGTACTGATTATAGCGACCTTCAAAAGAGAGCTGACGATCCAACAGTGTTTGCCAGTTTTCACGGTCACAATGATTCGCTAGAGCGACATTGGCACTAAAAGTTGCGCTTACAATGATAACTTTCCCCCAAAAACTCATGACTTTCCTCTACTTACCGTGCGCTCTATTGAGAGTATAGATGAGCAGCAGCATGAGTTGATGTACACTTGAGACATACCTATAACGGAAGAGCTGGTGGATTTGATGAAAAAAGCGCTGATCGCTTTACTTGTGTTGTTGATATTGGGCGGAGGGGGAGGAGCGGCATACTACTTCTTGGTCATGAATAAAGACCCAATCCCACAAGAGAAAACGGAAGAGCCGGCGTTAGAAGCTACCGAGCAATCTGAATCTGAGCTTGTACCCATCATGGATCTTCAGCCTGAACCCGAGCAGACGGAATTTTACGTTTTGGAGAGAAAGCTTGAAGTGGTCGAGCAACCTGAAATTGATGGCTTGATAACGGATTACCTCTACAAAGGGGAAAAGGTGGAGGTACTCGAGAAACAGGGAGAATGGGCTCGTATCTCAGACTATATTGTCCTTAAAGATGGCGGCCCACAGACGGCGGAATGGGTCTCTATGTCAGGCTTATCGAATGATGAAGTCATTATTTCGGAAAAAGAAAGCAAAGAGATATTGGATTCCTATTTGGTTAAGTCTGATGATCTCAAGATCCATCAAGAAAAATTCCGTAATTCGGTGGCTAAACTGATCTCTGAGGGGGAGTGTGCCCCAAGTGATTTTGAAGAATTAGGCGGATGGGTGAAATCTGTTAAGTACAGCAATCGAGATGTCTATTTTATTTATTGTGGTGGGTTGTCCCTTGAAAACAAAATTTATCTTGATGTAAATACAAATGAAATATTTACGAAGTAAGATCCCACGCTCTATTTAATAATGCTATTTACTAAAGCCCACTCATAGGTTGAGTGGGCTTTTTTGTCTATCCATAATGTTCATCTTTCCCATTTAGAACGTTAATTATATCGAAGGTTATATAGAATAATTAGGAACCATTTATTAATGGCTAATAAGAGTTTTGTTATTATTCTCGTGATCAATCATTTCAAATTCCCACATTGCATTATTCTTGAAACAAGCTGAGAGATATAGATTTATCTCGTATTTACAAAGGCTTATCTGCTTGGTGATAAAAGTAAAATTAAACAAACCTTATTAATATCAGAGTCTTGCGTTGATTTACATAATCGTAACATTTCATTGGTTTTGGGATGCAAGTCTAGTTTTTAATCATAATACGAAAATATTTTATATTTGTAATAATAATTTTTGATTTTGAGTTGTAGGGTTTAATTAAAGCAAAACGTAAAGTTTAATTATCAACTAAGACATTATCTTATTAACATCATTGTTATTTAATTGCTTGTAAGGGATGGAACCATTAATGAAAAAGCTTGCTTTAATTACAGGGTCAAAAGGCGGTATCGGCTCAGCAATTTCCTCTAAATTAGTTGCAGACGGCTATCGTGTTATCGCGACTTATTTTACTGGAAATTACCAATGTGCCTTGGATTGGTTTAACGAAAAACAATTCACCGAAGATCAAGTGAGATTGTTTGAATTAGATGTTACCAATACTGCGGAATGTGCGCTGAGCTTAAGCAAGTTGTTAGAAGAAGAAGGCACGGTGGATGTGCTGGTCAATAACGCAGGTATTACACGTGATAGCGTCTTTAAAAAGATGGATGCCGAAGCGTGGAAAGATGTGATTGAAACGAACTTAAACAGTTTGTTCAACGTGACTCAACCTTTGTTCGCTCCTATGTGTGAAAAGGGTAACTGCCGTGTCATCAACATCTCTTCCGTCAATGGTCTTAAAGGTCAATTTGGACAGACTAACTACTCAGCAGCGAAAGCTGGAATGATTGGTTTTTCTAAAGCTTTGGCTGCAGAAGGCGCTCGTAGCGGCGTAACCGTGAACGTGATTGCCCCTGGCTACACAGCAACTCCTATGGTTGAGCAAATGAAGCCTGAAGTACTGGATTCAATCAAGAACCAAATTCCGATGAAACGCTTAGCAACACCTGTTGAAATTGCAGACGCAGTGGGCTTTTTAGCGAGTGAATCTGGCGCGTACATTACAGGCGAAACATTGTCTGTGAATGGCGGCTTGTACATGCAGTAATTGGCGAAACTGAAGGGGTTGGAATGATGGAAAAAGTATTTATTGTTGCGGCTAAGCGCACTCCTATTGGTGCATTTACCGGGTCGCTAAAAAACGTATCTGCGGGTGAACTGGCTGGCGTTGCGATCAAAGGTGCACTTGAGTCTGTCGATCTTTCGTTAGATGCGATTGATGAAGTAATCGTCGGCAACGTGATTTCGGCAGGTCAAGGCATGGGGGTTGCTCGTCAGGCTTCCATCTATGCAGGGCTTCCTGAGGAAACACCAGCATACGGCGTGAACATGATTTGCGGCAGCGGAATGAAATCAGTGATGGACGCAGCGGCGCACATCAAAGCACAAGATACTGAAGTGGTTATTGCTGCTGGCGTTGAAGTGATGTCACAAATTCCTTTTGTGGTACCAGCGAGCGTTCGCAATGGTCACAAAATGGGTGACATCTCAATGAAAGACTTACTGGTTGGTGATGGCTTAACCGATGCGTTTAATCACTACCACATGGGCATGACCGCTGAAAATATCGCGAACACGTTGAATATTTCGCGCCTAGCTCAAGATAACTATGCTTTAGAAAGCCAACAGAAAGCAGTTGCTGCGATTGAAGCGGGTAAGTTTAACGAGCAAATCGTGCCTGTAGAAGTTAAGCAGCGCAGACAAACCGTCACTTTTGATACCGATGAGTATCCGAAGTCAGACGCGACATTCGAAGGTCTGCAAAAGCTTCGTCCAGCTTTTGACCGTGAAGGGTCTGTTACGGCAGGTAACGCTTCGGGCATCAATGATGGAGCGAGTGCAATTATCTTAGCGTCTGAGTCGGCGGTAGCGAAATATGGTCTAACACCTTTAGTGGAACTGATCAGCTACGCACAGTCAGGTTTGGACCCAAAAATCATGGGTTTAGGCCCAGTAGAAGCCGTTTCTAAAACGCTTGATAAAGCGAATCTCACTCTAGAAGAAGTAGATTTGTTTGAATTGAATGAAGCGTTTGCAGCACAAGCTCTTGGCGTAATGTACCAATTGTCAGAGCAGCATGACTTACCGCTTGATGAGTTCAAGCCAAAGGTCAATGTGAATGGTGGTGCAATCGCGCTTGGCCATCCTTTAGGTGCTTCAGGCAATCGAATTATTGTTGCACTCATCCATGAAATGCTTGAACAGAAAACGACTTATGGCGTTGCTTCACTCTGTGTGGGTGGGGGAATGGGAACCGCTGTTTTGCTAAAAGGTATTGAAGGTTAGAGCCTGATATATCGGTAGCAAGCTTAAATATCGGATCAGCTTTTCAAAGCATCGCGAGTTAATCGATGAGCGTTGGCTGAAACGATAGTGACACAAATTTATTAAACTATGTATTCATCAGGAGTTACTTATGTACACGGATATTTTCAAAACAATTACTGACCAAACTGAAAAGCAATTTGAACCGTACTTAAAGTTCAACAAGTTGGTTGCAAAGAACGTCCAAACGATGACAGAACTGCAAATGAATGCAATGCAGACTTACACGAACATGGGTCTTGCGCAAATGAAAGCAGTGACTGAAATCAAAGACGTGACTAGCCTAACGGCGTTCAACAGCCAGCAACTAGCAGCGCTAACTCAATTGTCTCAACAGATGATGAGTGATAGCTCAAAAATGCAAGCTGCTGCAAAAGAGTTCAAAGAAGATGTTGAAACACTAACAACTGAAAACTTGAAAACAGTTACACCTGCATAAATAAAATCGCCATCGAGTCAGCACAGTGTTTACTGTGAGGCTCGGTGGCGATTTTCCGATTATTGGAGTCATGTTATGTTTCAACACTTCTTTTCGGACTACCTTGTTAAACTTCAACAAACAAACCAGCAATGGTGGGAAAACTTTGAACAAAACAAGGAAGCCGCGCAATCTCCCCTAAATCAAGCGATGCAAGAGTTGAATTTTGATGATGCGTCAAAAATCTTCGAGCAAGCCGCTAACCAACCCGCCGTTCTCCTTCAGTTACAATCCCAGTGGTGGGAACAGCAACTTAAGATTTGGCAAAATGCCGCACTGATGGGTAATACCGAAAGCGTCATTACTGAAGAGCGCAGTGATAAACGCTTTATTGATGAAGCGTGGAAAAATGACCCGTTTTACAGCTTTATCAAGCAGTCTTATTTGTTATTCAGCAAAAGCTATATAGACACCATTAATTCAATCGAAGGCATAGACGAGAAAACCAAGGAACGTGTGGCGTTCTTTTCACGTCAGGCTATCAATGCTCTTTCTCCTAGTAACTTCATTGCGACTAACCCAGAGTTGATGAAGCTAACGCTTGAGCGCAATGGTGAGAACTTGCTAGATGGGCTAGAGCAGCTACAAGCTGATGTTGAAGCGAGCGCGGATATCCTCAAGATCCGTATGACCAACAATAATGCCTTCCGATTAGGTGTTGATGTTGCGAACACGGAAGGTGATGTCGTTTTTCAAAATGATCTGTTCGAGCTTATTCAATACTACCCAAAAACACCTCAGGTGAACGCCACGCCTTTGTTGATCGTTCCTCCATTCATCAATAAGTACTACATTCTCGACCTTCGTGAAAAGAACTCAATGGTTCGTTGGTTGCTTGAGCAAGGGCACAGCGTCTTCATGATGTCTTGGCGCAACCCAGGTGAAGCGCAAAAAGACTTAGAGTTCGGTGACTATGTCACGGAAGGCGTAGCGAAAGCCGTGACGGCAATTGAAGATATCACGGGTAAAGAGCAAATCAATGCTGCAGGTTACTGCATTGGTGGTACTGTTCTCGCTTCAACGGTCGCTTACTATGCTGCTAAAAGAATGAAGAAACGCATTAAAACTGCGACCTTTTTTACGACTCTATTAGACTTCTCTCAGCCGGGAGAGGTTGGCGCATATATCAATGAAACGATCATTAACGCCATTGAGAAACAGAACGATGCTAAAGGATTCATGGATGGTCGTTCATTAAGCGTGACATTCAGTTTGCTTCGTGAAAACAGCCTGTACTGGAACTACTACATTGATAACTACCTAAAAGGCAGCAGCCCAATGGAGTTTGATCTGTTGTACTGGAACAGTGACAGCACTAACGTTGCTGCTAAATGCCATAATTTCTTGCTGCGTGAGCTTTACCTTGAGAATAAACTTGTTCAAGACAAAGGCGTGAAAGTAGGCGGTGTCTGGATTGATCTCAATAAGATAAAAATACCAAGCTACTTCATTTCAGCGAAAGAAGATCATATCGCGCTTTGGCAGGGGACTTACCGTGGTGCCTTGAATACCGGTGGCAACAAGACGTTCGTGCTTGGTGAATCTGGTCATATCGCGGGTATTGTTAACCATCCAGATAAGAAGAAGTACGGGTTCTGGCTGAATGACAACCTAGACGACTCGGCGGATGAGTGGCTAACTAATGCGACTCATAATGAGGGGTCTTGGTGGACACACTGGAATCAGTGGCTACAAGGTTTTGAAACTGACGAAAAAATCGAACCTTTCAATCAAGGCTCAGAGCTTAATCCTGTGATTGGCAAAGCGCCAGGCAACTATGTAAAACAGGTGCTGCCGATTGTCGATCAAGAGCAGGTTGATAAAGAGACCGCAGAGAAAGAAGCGCCAGAAAACGAAGCTTAGGGCGTTAAGTCACATTCAATTATAAAGATACACAACGTCAGATAATAAAAAAGCCACTGAAATCAGTGGCTTTTTCGTATCAACTCATATCAGAATTATCTGGTAGAAGTTGATGGAATCTCGATTGTTAATCGATTTCTTTGTCTTTACCCATAGATAAAATCCAAAGAGATACGGCTGCAACACCTGCAAAGCCACCAAGAATGATAACTGGCATAGCGCTGTAACCTAGGATGTGCCAAATTACGCTTTCTAAAGTACTCATTCAATCGCTCCTTATTGCCAGCCTTCAACGCCGTGCATGTCTGGTAGTTTGTGTGCAATACCTTTGTGACAGTCTACACACGTTTTTTCACCAGAAGCTAGCGCAGTCGAGTGTTGTTTCGCACTACGGGGGCTCTGCTCTGAGAAGTCCATGTAATCAAACTGGTGACAGTTACGACACTCAAGTGAATCGTTCTTCTTCAAACGAGCCCATTCGCGCTCAGCTAAGTGATGACGACGCTCTTTGAATTTCTCAGGCGTATCAATTGTCTTAGCAATAAAGTGAGCGTATAGCTCTTTTGATGCTTGAACTTTACGAACGATTTTATCAGTCCACTCATGCGGTACGTGACAGTCTGAACAGATTGCACGAACACCAGAACGGTTAGAGTAGTGAATTGTCTCTTGGATTTCAGCAACGATAGGTGCGTGACAGCCAGAACAGAATTCTTCCGTGTTGGTTGCCTCCATACCCGTGTTGAATGCACCCCAGAACAAAAGACCACCCGAGAAACCCAAGAACAAAACAACGCCTACGGCTGCTTTGCTTGGTGTCGCAAGTCTTTTCCAAAACGCTTTTAATAATTTCATATAATAGCCTCTCTACAATACGGCTAAGATTAGCGTAGTGAGTCAACAGGTTTGAACTCGTTCTCTACTAATGGTTTCGCATTAGCTTGAGGAACGTGACACTGCAGACAGAAGTAACGACGAGGTGAAACGTCAGCAAGTACTGCATCTTCACGGTTCATGTAGTGAGTAACACTAATTTTTGTCGCACCCATCTCTTTCGCATTTTTCCAGCTGTGGCAAGACAGACATTTGTTTGCGTTCAGAGAGACTTCGTAGCTACGGATATTGTGAGGTACCAATGGTGGCTGGTATACGTAATCGCTCTCAAGCACTTGGTCGCGAGGGTACTTTTTGAAGTCGTCAGCTGCTCGTGTTGCTTCAAGCTCACTTACACCACGTAAAGACTCTACGCCACCAATGCCGCCAGGGTTATCCAGCTCAGCTTGAGCTACGCCAGCTAGCAAAAGACCGGCTGATAGTAGGGCAGTAATCAGTTTTTTCATGTTAATTTCTCCGCCTAAAGGCTAATTCTTTGAGAGGACTACTTCTTCAAAAGGATGAAAAAGTAGTCGCAATATTAAATACTTAAGATCGTTTCTCTAAGCCTAGGGCTTAAGCAACTTTAGTGATCTTAACTGGACACTTCTTGTAGTCTGTCTGTTTAGACAGAGGATCCGTTGCATCCAAGATCAACTTGTTGATCAGAATTCTTGCATCAAAGAATGGTACGAATACCAAGCCCTGTGGTGGACGGTTACGGCCGCGAGTTTCAACACGCACACGAACTTCACCACGTTTGTTTTCGATAAGAACTTCATCACCACGACGTAGGCCACGAGCTTTAGCGTCAGCAGGGTGCATGTAGCAAAGTGCATCCGGTACTGCTTTGTAAAGTTCTGGTACACGACGAGTCATAGTACCTGTGTGCCAGTGCTCAAGAACACGACCGGTACATAGCCACATATCGTATTCATCGTTTGGTACTTCAGGTGGCGCTTCGTATGGTGCATTGATGATCAGTGCTTTACCATCTGGTTTGCCGTAGAAGTCCCAATCAGAACCTTTCTTAGCATATGGATCTGAACCTTCTTTATAGCGCCATAGTGTCTCTTTACCGTCAACAACAGGCCAACGTAGACCACGAACTTGGTGGTAGCGATCGTATGGTGCTAAATCGTGACCGTGGCCGCGACCAAAGGCTGCGTATTCTTCGAATAGACCTTTTTGAACGTAGAAACCTTGAGCTTGTGCATCGTCGTTAAGCTCTTGAGC
The DNA here is from genome assembly GCF_041474575.1 of Vibrio sp. 10N.222.51.C5. Lineage (NCBI taxonomy): Bacteria > Pseudomonadati > Pseudomonadota > Gammaproteobacteria > Vibrionales > Vibrionaceae > Vibrio > Vibrio sp. 10N.222.51.C5. Next base: position 27,140 of record NZ_JBFRUJ010000051.1, on the reverse strand, counting down.
TTCAGACAGTGGGAATGCATCAACGTTGCCGTTTTTGTAAAGCACGTCGTACATGGTTTTGCCACGGTACTCAGGCATTTTCGCAACCAGTTCTTCACCCCAAACTTCTTCAATAGTGAAGCGCTTAGAGAATTCCATGATTTGCCATAGGTCAGACTTAGCTTCACCTACAGTTTTCACTTGTTGGTACCATGCTTGTGTACGACGCTCTGCGTTACCGTAAGCGCCTTCTTTCTCAATCCACATTGCTGTTGGAAGGATGAGGTCAGCCGCTTGAGCTGTTGCCGTTGGGTACGGGTCAGAACATACAATGAAGTTATCTGGGTTACGGTAACCTGGCAGACGTTCAGTGTTGATGTTTGGACCCGCTTGCATGTTGTTGTTACACATTACCCAGTAAGCGTTGATTTTACCGTCTTTCAACATACGGTCTTGAAGAACAGCGTGAGCGCCGGGTACCGGTGGAATGGTGCCTTCTGGAAGTTTCCAGATATCTTCTGCAATTTTACGGTGTTTAGGGTTAGCAACCACCATATCGGCAGGTAAACGGTGAGCGAATGTACCAACTTCACGCGCTGTACCACACGCTGACGGTTGGCCAGTTAGTGAGAATGGGCTGTTACCTGGAGTAGAAATCTTACCTGTAAGAAGGTGGATGTTGTATACAAGGCTGTTCATCCATACGCCACGAGTATGTTGGTTCATACCCATAGTCCAAAGTGACATTACTTTGATGTTTGGATCGGCATATTGCTTAGCCAGCTTGATAAGGTCTTCTTGAGGTACACCTGACATTTCAGACGCTTTCTCAACTGTGTATTCAGCAACAGACGCTTTGTAGTCTTCGAAAGAGATAGCAGTCATTTCGCCTGAGTTAGGGTTTGCGGCTGCTTTCTGTAGTGGATCATCGTCACGCAGACCGTAACCGATGTCTGTCGTTGCTTGCTTGAAGTTCGTGTGCTTGTTCACGAAGTCCCAGTTAACGGCATCGTTTTGAATGATGTAGTTAGCAATGAAGTTAGCAATTGCTAGATCTGATTGAGGTTCGAAGATGTAACCCGTGTCTGCAAGCTCGAAAGAACGGTGGTAGTAAGTAGACAGTACGTTTACTTTAACGTGTGGGTGGCTTAGACGACGGTCTGTAATACGAGTCCATAGTACTGGGTGCATTTCTGCCATGTTTGAACCCCACAGTACGAATGCGTCTGCGTGTTCAAAGTCATCGTAACAACCCATTGGCTCATCAATACCGAAAGTGCGCATGAAGCCTACTACAGCAGAAGCCATACAGTGACGAGCGTTTGGATCTATGTTGTTTGAACGGAAACCCGCTTTCATCATCTTAACGGCTGCGTAGCCTTCCATTACTGTCCATTGGCCTGAACCGAACATACCAACACCTGTTGGACCGTTCTTCTTCAGTGAAGCTTTCCATTTCTCAGCCATCACGTCGAACGCTTTGTCCCAAGATACGGGTGCGAAATCACCATCTTTATGGAACTCACCATCTTTCATACGAAGAAGAGGTTGTTCTAGACGGTCTTTGCCGTACATGATTTTTGAAAGGAAGTAGCCTTTGATACAGTTAAGGCCTTTGTTTACAGGAGCTTCTGGATCGCCTTGAGTCGCAACCACTTTACCGTTTTGAGTACCTACTAGTACTGAACAGCCCGTACCACAAAAACGACAAGGCGCTTTATCCCACGTGATTTTTGTTTGATCAGAGCTAGCAATCAGGTTGGTTGCTGTTGCCGGTAGAGTTACACCTGCAACGGCTGCCGCTGATGCAGCTGCGTTTGCTTTCACAAACGCACGTCTTGTCATTTTCATACTTCACCCTCAAGTTGAGAATTGTTACTTCCAGTTTCTAAATCCGTTTCGTCGAGTCCAGTTTCGATTTGGTGATAAACCAAAGCTGTCCCCAAAACGTTCTTAATGTTGTTTATTGCTTCGATGGTGTCCGTTACAAAACCTTGGTTTTCAGTTTCTAGGACCACGATGATTTTGCCTTCAGGGCTATCTCCGTAGATTTCAGCGTTATCGAATTGATCGATCTCCGCTTTGATCTCATTTAGATGCTCAGGGCTCACATGCACGACTAAACTTGATATATGCACTTCATTTAGTGCCATAAATTGCTCTCGTTATTTTTGTTTTATGCATTACTCACAAGAATAGCCGAAGTAGGGCAAATTGCTACGCAGGCCCCACAACCGCTACACTCATCTAACTCGATTTTTGGTAGAGCAACACTGCCTGCTCTAAGTTCAAATTGAATGGCCATAGGTTCACACATGTCACCACAGCTTCGGCATTCAACATTTTGTTGCGCTAAACACTTATCAGAGATTTGTGCTTTTGCTTGCCAAGGCTCTCCTTGCTTTGGCTTAAAAATGGGTTCGGGACAAACATCTGCACATTGATAGCAGAACGTACACTCATCAATAGAGAAATCTACAGTGGGAAAACCACCATCGCCTACAATGATTATCTTAGTCTCACAACTCTCGATGCATTTACCGCAGCGAGTACAGTCATCTGTAAAGCTTTCTAGGCTGTCAATCCAAGGCAAACGAATCTGGCTTGAGTCAACTTTTCGTCTTGAAAAAAGACGGCGTTTTGATAGATCTACCACTAGATACCTATAGATGTTACTAAGATGTTGTAATTGTAGGTCATTATTCTATTAATATCTTGTAATGAGTCCTCACAAGTAGTGTAGTTTTAGAAACAATTGTATAAATACCCCCTAAGGGCTAATTGGGGGCATATATTGTCTTAGATCAATAAATTACGGAGCGAGTGATCACATATTGAATGGAGCTATGATTTTTGATGTGTGACAATACGATATCGCTGGCAAGTCATTTATCAATAGGAAGGCACTTTTGCTTATAAAACCGGTTTCATCTGTAACAAGTACGATAGCAAAATCTTTGCTCTCTATACTGCTGTTGTCGGTTGCTACGACTGGCTTTGCCATCTTTACTTTGGCTTCAAGTTTGAATGATGCGGAAGCGGTTAACGTGGCCGGTTCAATGCGAATGCAAAGCTACCGTTTAGCCCATGATATTCAAATAGAATCTGTCGATTATGAATCTCATATTCGTGAATTCGAAAGTTCTCTTTACTCGCCATCCATGACTAATTTGGTCAGTTGGAATGTTCCGGCAGACATCACAGAAGATTACTATTTAATTATCGGCCGTTGGCATGAGCTAAAACAGGTCTTGAATAGCGAAGAGCGCGATCACTATCTCGTGTTGGTTGAAAACTTCGTGGCTGAAATCGATGGCTTCGTTTATAAGCTGCAAGAGTTCTCTGAAGACAAGTTAATAAAGTTAGCGTGGGCTGGTGGTATCGGCCTTGGTGGGATTCTGGTCATATCTCTTTTTGTTGTTCACTTTGTACGTAAACAGGTTGTTAAACCGCTACATGCTCTTGTCGGTGCGAGCCAAAGAATCAAAAACAGCGACTTCGAGGTAGAACTCAAGGTGACCAGTAACAACGAAATGGGCATTTTGACCAAAACCTTCAACTCGATGGCCAAAGATTTAGGCGTGCTTTATCGAAACCTTGAAGATGTGGTGGATGCAAAGACGATTGAGCTGCAAAATGCGAACCAGTCGCTGCAGGCACTTTATAACTCGTCACAAGAGCTCACGGTGACGCGTATTGCTCCTGAAAACTTCCGAGCTATCTTGCAGCATCTCGTGAGCTTGGAAGGGATTGGATCACTGAGGCTCGAGATTGTCGATAACTCAGGCCGTTCATTGATTATGGATGAAGGTTACGATTCGAATTTAGACTACGAAAAGTTTGAGATGAAACTCGACGATAACGAACTTATTCTCGGCTATTTATACTGTTCATATCACCACGGGCACTCAACTAAAGCTCTGATCGAAAGCTTCATTCAACTGCTATCGAGAGCGATCTACTACAATCGTGCTCAAAAGAAAGCTGAACAGCTTATTATCATGGAAGAGCGTGCCACGATTGCACGTGAACTCCACGATTCATTGGCTCAATCACTGTCGTACTTGAAAATTCAAGTTACACTATTAAAGCGTGTGATTGGCAAACTGCCAGAGCAACAGCACCGAGAGCAATCTGAACAAATCGCGTCTGAGATCGGAAACGGCTTAGCCGACGCTTATACCCAGTTAAGAGAGCTACTCACCACATTTAGGTTGACCATTAAAGAGGGCAACTTTGGAGACGCCTTAAGTACCATGCTTGAGGCGCTAAGCGAGAGAACCGATGCGAAGATTAACCTCACTAATAATCTCTCATCGATCGAGCTTGATGCGCATAGTCAGGTTCACTTGCTTCAATTGATTCGTGAAGCAACAATAAATGCAATAAAACACGCCAATGCCGACTTGATAGATGTATGCTGTATCGATGAGGACGGTGAAGTATTCGTCGTGATAAAAGATAATGGAGATGGCTTTGACTCAAGTAGTTCCAAGGTGAACCACTACGGGATGAGCATTATGCAGGAGCGTGCGGCAAGACTGAATGGCGACTTGACGATTGAAGCGGCGCAAGGTGAAGGCTGTACAGTCATATTGAAATATAAAAGTTTGAAGGAAGTTAAAGTTGACGATTTGTAAAGTAATGCTGGTTGATGATCATCCATTGATGCGCAGAGGTATAAGCCAATTACTGAGCTTTGAAGACGAATTCGAAGTGATTGCAGAAGCAAGTAACGGCACTGAAGCGGTTGCTCTTGCTCATGAAGAAGAACCTGATTTGATCCTTTTGGATCTCAATATGAAGGGCATGTCTGGTTTAGATACCTTGAAAGCACTTCGCACTGACGGTTCTAGCGCAAACATTGTTATTCTAACGGTTTCTGATAGCCCTGCAGACATTGAAGCGATTGTAAAAGCAGGCGCTGATGGCTACTTGTTGAAAGACACTGAACCCGATGAGTTAATTGAACTGCTTAAGCAAGCACACAGCGGTGACAAGGCTTACAGCAGTGTGGTTGCTCGTTACCTAAATGATGCTGGAAGCCGCAATGATATCTTCGAACAACTGACTGAACGTGAAATGCAGATCCTTCAAGAAGTCGCGAAAGGTTACCGTAATAAGCAGATCGCCGATCACCTGTTTATTTCTGAATCGACAGTTAAGGTACATATGAAAAGCTTGTTGAAAAAGCTGCAAGTGCCTTCCCGTACCGCTGCAACGGTTCTGTATCTAGAACGCTATGGTGAAATGAAGTAGGGCTTGTTCCTTTGAGATAACACTATTTCAAGCCTGACTGTTTATACATTTTGTACATGTCTCGATAGTTTTAACGATGTTGAGAAAGTGACATTAAAAAAGGCGCTGAACTTATTAAGTTCAGCGCCTTTTTGTTTACGCATTTTATATTCAGTATTGGTGTTCGTTTGTTCTTCGTTCTTTGAGATTAGAAACTTAAGGCTTACGCCGACATTGGAACCAATACAAGCGTACCGAAGATAACCGTAATAAGACCACAGATTACGGGTACAGACGTACGTTTTACGACTTCAAATGGGCTGATTTTACCCATACCAGAAGTCGCTACGATTACGCCAGATACTGGTGAAATTGTACGACCTAGGTTCGATGCTTGAAGCATTGGGATGATTAGGAACGCTGGGTTCAAGCCCATTTTCGCCGCTAATGATGGAGCCAGTTCTACGAATGCATAGAAAGGTGCATTACCTGAACCTGTCGCAATTGCCGCAGCAACCGTTAGACCTGTGAGGATAAGCATCAATGCGATACCGCCTGCGCCTGCAGATTCGGCAAGACCGATTAGGTTATCAATTGCACCGATAGACATTAGACCTTGAGCAAATACGCCCGCCGCAACCAACAGCATTACCACGCCTTTGAACGCGTCAGCCATGCCTTGGTAGCAAGAGTCTAGATCTTCTAGTGTTTTCTCGCCGTCAAACTTCTTAACAACGTAATCGATAACTGCGCCTACGAAGATAGAACCTACCACAATAGTGTAGATATCAAGTGAAAGCCCTGGAATCGTACGACCGTTGAATAGGAAAACGCCGATGATAGGTAGGAATGGAAGTGCAGCGTAGAAAGCCGGCGCCGTTGTTTCGATTTCAGAAACGTCTACTTTTTCCATTGGTGTGTTTTCTTTCTTATCTAGGTATTTGTTCCAGAAGAAAGCCGCACCCGCCATCACGATGATCGCACAGATAGAAACAGGCAGTACCGTTTGAACAGCAAACACATCAAGAGACATGCCTGATTTTTCTGCCGCGATAACCACATCACCAGACGTTGGTGAAAGAATGATGGCTGCAGGTGACGCACAAACTGCAACTGCCGCTGGGCGAGAAATACCCATTGCCGTCATCATTGGGAATAGGGTTGCCATCAATAGCACACCAAGACCCGTTGCAGAACTTACTGCTAGAGACATCAGACACGCTACGATGTAAGCCGCAACAAGAAGTACATAGGGAGATTTGATCGCAGCAAGCGGTTTAGAGAACTGTTTCACTACCACGTTGTTAGCACCAATGTGCGTCATGTAAGAAGCAAAACCACAAAGAAGCATGATTTGCATGCCTAGGCCGCCCCCGCGGTACTGAAGCATGTATTTAACAAATTCTAGTGAGTCGGTAACCATGTTACCTGTTGAAGCTACCTTAGCTGGTAAGACTGTGTGACCAATAAGGCCGGTGATAAGAAGTAGGGCAAGGCCAGCAGTTAGTAATACACCCGCCGCTTTATAGCCTTTTACAATAAAGTAACCAACAGCAATAGTAATCACTAATCCGATCAAGAGCTCTAACATAGAAATCTCCACAAAGTTTAAAAAATATAAGAAAGTGTTTCAGAATATGACAATGAATGTACAGAAAACTGCACTGTGGCACGAGGCATAGTTGAGGTTGATATGATCTAAGACAAACATTTTTTTCGATGTTAATTGTGGTTGTAAATCGTGAATAACTACTGTTGTTTAGATGTTAATAAACAAATTTTGTGGCTTGTTAGAATATAACTTGGATCACCTTTGGTTGTTCTATTTGCATATGGTGGTGTTATTTTATAAATCGCGAGTATTTTTTGTACTTTGGAAGGAAACGTGTAACGAAGTGGGTATTTATCGGAGTAAAGAGGTGAGAATCTTAGCTTTTAAGCTTACTTACATTTAAAGATTACTTATGTTTAACGCCTACTTACTTCCCATAAGTAAGCGCTAAAACACAAGTTATAATAAGGCGATTCTTCAGCTTCTTCGTTTAACTCAGAACCTTCATTTAATACGACTTCGTCCTCGAGTACCACTTCTTCAACTTCTTCTGCGAATAGGGGCATAGAGAAAGCGATTAGAACTAAAGGTAGCTTTGGTAGGAATCGTGTGTATGAAATTGTATTTGCTAATGGGTGCGATGTTCGTGAGATAGTGTGTTTCGACATAATGGTTTTGTATATAAAGTGATTTAACACGACGAACTAAGTGTTAGTCTGATGAGTAGACAGTGATCGAATCGAACCGTTGGCATTGTCGGCGCAGGTTCCATCGCAATCGACTCCCAATTCATTTTTGGGGTCGGAATGGTATGCACGGATTGGATTAAGTGGAGGTGCTGATTGAATAAGCTCACTTCACTTACAGCGTCCTCAAGTTGTTTGGTATTCATCTACATTCCTGTCGACTGTTGTTCTTGTAATTTGGCGCTTAGTTTATGGTCAAAGCGCCAGAACAGTATTTAAATGAATGTGAATGATCTTTCGTGAGGTTACTTGATATTGGTTTAGGAATATTTGGGTAGGAAAGTTGGTTTTATGATTGAGTTAACAGCATAGAAACACAGAGAACAAGGCGCTCTCTGTGTTGGTCATTTTGCTATTATCGAAACTCGCTGATGAGCATTATCTCTGGCGTTTTGCGACCAAAGTGAATCGGTAATCGTTAGACGTGAAGTAGTTGCGGCTGTATTCAAATACAGTGTTATTGGCGAGGTAACCGCGAGTACGTTTTTCAATGATAGGCTGAGCTGGGTCAATACCTAACTGTTTAGCAACGTCTTCAGGCGGAAGAATCGGTACCAATTCCTGCTCACTTCGATCAATCACCATGCCTTTGGTGTTCTCAATAAAGTCGTATTTTGATGTCTGCATCACTTGATAGGTGAGATCTGGGAATAGAGCAACAGGTAACCAAGTTTCTTCAACCGTGATTGGATTGTTGTCTATGAAACGAACACGTTTTACGTAGAAAACCAATTCGCCTTCTTTGATATCTAAATGTTCAGACATCGCCAAAGAACACGGCTTCATTTCGAAGGCCAGAACTTCACTGTGTGTAACCACATCCAAATGCGCCCACTTTTCTTGAAAGCTCGACTGTTTGTAGATGTCGTAATTGATCTTGTTCTCTTTTACGTAAGTGCCGCTGCCTTGAACGCTTTCAAGCTCATCGTTTTCGATCAGTAGTTTCAGTGCTTGCCTAACCGTTACGCGGCTTACCGAGAATACTTCACGCAATTGCGCTTCCGTTGGGAGTGCTTCTCCAACTTTATATTCTCCAGAACTGATCTTTTCTCTTATTGCATCGGCGATTTGGCGATACATAGGGAGTCTTGCCATTTTTGCCTCATTTGTGCGCTAGGACAACTAGACTTTGATTAACAACCTGTACCTTAAATACGTATATTTGCTCTATATAAGCTTTGCTTTAAAGGTTAGTGTGAGCATCGTATTGGCGTTTTGTAGTACATATAATACAAATTAAACGACACATAACAAGCTTTCTTAAAGGATTTACCAATACAGTTTAAATACAAATTAAATACAAATGTGTATTGATGAGATCGTGATCACGGATTAAATGTCTTGAAGTTGTATTATTCATCTCGTCGACAGGGACGACTGTCGTACTAATCCGTGACTATGGGACAAAGGTTATGAAACTTACTACTCTAACGAATAAGTCGCTCGTAAATCTGCAAACTACGTTTAGCAGTCGAGAAGAAGCGATTTACGCACTTGCTGACCAACTGAATCAGCAAGGCAAACTGCACAACAAACAAGAGTATCTTGATGCAGTATTTGCTCGTGAAGAGCAAGGCCCGACAGCGCTTGGCGAAGGCCTAGCAGTACCGCACGGCAAGACTGACGCGGTTAAAGAAGCTGGTTTCGCTGTTGCAACATTGAAAGAAGACATGAAATGGAAAGGCCTAGATGAAGACGAAGATGTGAATCTTATCTTCCTAATTGCCATTCCAAATGCAGAAGCGGGTTCTACCCACATGCACCTGCTGACCGAACTGACAACCACATTGGTTGATGACGATGTTCGTGAAGCAGTATTAAAAGCAACAACCGCTGATGAAATCTTCGCGCTTCTTGATGGCGATAATCAGCAAGAAGAAAAACAAGACAACTTAGATACAAATGCGCCGACAATTGTATGTGTTACTGCTTGCCCTGCAGGCATTGCTCACACCTATATGGCTGCAGAATACCTTGAAAAAGCGGGCAAAAAGCTTGGCTACAAGGTTCATGTTGAAAAGCAGGGCGCAAATGGCATTGAAGATCGTTTGACGGCTGAGCAATTAAACAATGCTGTGGCGTGTGTTTTTGCTGCTGAAGTCGCGATTAAAGAAGTGGATCGTTTTAACGGAATCCCTCGTGTTGAAACGCCAGTTGCAGAACCGATTAAACACGGTGAACGCATTCTAAATGAAGCGATTGAAGAGTCGAAAAAAGGTAACGGTGCAGAACGCACAGTGGCTACTGATGACAAACCGAAAAAACTGCCACTGAAAACTGAGCTTAAACAAGCGCTGCTTTCTGGTATTTCTTACGCAGTTCCTCTTATCGTTGCTGGTGGTACTGTTCTTGCGGTTGCTGTTCTTATCGCGCAAATTTTTGACCTGCAAGAGCTTTACGCAACAAAAGATTCTTGGCTGTGGATGTATCGTAAATTAGGTGGCGGCCTATTAGGTACATTAATGGTGCCAGTACTGGCAGCTTACACAGCATACTCATTAGCCGACAAACCGGCACTTGGCCCTGGTTTTGCCGCAGGTATTGCAGCAAACATCATTGGCTCTGGTTTCCTAGGCGGTGTTGTTGGTGGTTTGATTGCTGGTTATGTGATGCGTTGGGTAAAAGAGCATGTTCGCTTAGGTCCTGCGTTTAACGGATTCCTTACTTTCTACCTTTACCCTGTGATTGGTACTTTGGTAGCGGGTAGCTTGATGCTATTTGTTATCGGTAAACCTGTAGCGTTCCTAAACCAAGGTCTAACGGATTGGTTGAACGGTATGTCAGGCACCAATGCGCTGTTATTGGGTGCGATTCTTGGTCTGTTTGTATCATTCGACTTAGGTGGTCCGGTAAACAAAGCCGCTTACGCATTCTGTTTAGGTGCAATGGCGAACGGTGTTTATGGCCCTTACGCAATCTTTGGTTCAGTAAAAATGGTATCGGCGTTCACTGTAACGGCTTCAACCATGATTGCTCCACGCCTATTCAAAGACTTTGAGATTGAAACCGGTAAATCGACATGGCTACTTGGCCTTGCGGGTATTACCGAAGGTGCAATCCCAATGGCGATTGAAGATCCAATCCGTGTAATCGGCTCATTCTTACTAGGATCAGTGGTTACAGGTGCGATGGTTGGCGCGGCAGGTATTGGTCTATCGACTCCGGGTGCAGGTATCTTCTCTATCTTCTTGTTACACGATTCAGGTTTGGGCGCATTCTCTGCTGCTGCAATCTGGTTCGGTGCTGCGATTGTCGGCACAGTGATTTCAACTGTTACTCTTCTGATGTGGCGTGGTCACGCTGTAAAAAAGGGTAAGTTTGAAGCAAGTACTGCAACACAGAACTAACTGAATTTTGAGCTAGCTTCTAGCTCGCAATTAAAACACCGTATAAAAAATAACGAACAACTTGGCTGTCCTAAATGCCTGTGCTCCTAACGGTTTTATTCACACAGATTCTGGGCGTGGTTTTCTGCACCCTAAATTTAGTGGCAGCCAATTTTAACCCCTTGAAAAACTTTAATTTAGTCGTATTTGGGTTCGAACTTTAGTTTTACTCGAAGCGACACATTTAGGTAAATGATTATGACTACATCACGCGTACACATTACTCCTCACATGCACTGGGATCGTGAATGGTATTTCACAACAGAAGAGTCTCGTATTCTTCTTGTGAACAACATGGAAGAAATCATGAACCGTCTGGAGAGCGATCCAGAATACAAATATTACGTTCTAGATGGTCAAACCGCCGTTCTAGAAGATTACTTTGCAATCAAACCAGAAAACACAGAGCGCGTAAAAGCATTGGTTGAAGCGGGCAAGTTAATTATTGGCCCTTGGTATTCTCAAACCGACACAATGCAAGTTTCTGGTGAGTCAATTGTACGTAACATGATGTATGGCATTCGTGACTGCATGAAGTTTGGCGATGCAATGAAGATTGGTTACCTACCAGATTCATTCAGCATGAGCTCACAGCTGCCAATGATCTACAACGGCTTCGACATCACGCGTGCAATGTTCTGGCGTGGTTGTTCAGAGCGTCATGGCACCAACAAAACAGAATTCTTATGGCAGTCTAATGACGGCAGTGAAGTAACGGCACAAGTGCTTCCGCTGGGTTACGCGATTGGTAAATACCTTCCACAAGACGAAGAAGGCTTGCGTGCTCGTTTAGATAAGTACTTCCCAGTGCTAGAAAAGCCATCGGTGACTAAAGATATCTTGCTACCGAACGGCCACGACCAAATGCCGATTCAAAAAGACATCTTTGAAGTAATGGACAAGCTTCGCGAAATCTACCCAGATCGTGAATTCTCAATGAGCCGTTACGAAGAAGTGTTCGAGAAAGTAGAAGCGGCGCGCGACCAACTCGACACAATCAAAGGCGAGTTCAACGACGGTAAATACATGCGTGTTCACCGTACGATCTCTTCTACGCGTATGGACATCAAACTGATCCACGCAGAAATCGAAAACAAGATTGTAAACATCTTAGAACCGCTAGCGTCTATCGCTTGGACATTAGGTTTTGAATACCACCACGGTTTGATTGAGAAAATGTGGAAAGAGAGCATGAAGAACCACGCTCATGACTCTATTGGTTGCTGTTGTTCAGACAAGGTACACGCTGAAATCTTAAACCGTTACATCCTTGCTGACGACATGGCGACCAACCTGATTCACTTCTACAAGCGTAAGATTGTTGACCACATGCCAGATCGCGAAGGTTGCGACAAACTGGCGATGTTCAACCTTTCTCCATACGAGCGTGAAGAAGTGGTTAACACCACTATCACTATCCGTGCTCAAGAGTTCTCTATCTTTGATGAAAACGAAAACCTAGTTGAGTACTTCATCCAAGACAAGCGCCAAATTGACCCGGGTAAAGTAGACCGTCAAATCGTTCACTACGGTAACTACGACCCGTTCATGGAGTTTGATATTCAAATCAAACGCATTGTGCCAGCGATGGGCTTCACCACGTTACACATCCAAGGTAACGAGAAGGGTGCAGTAAAAGTTGCAGAACAAAAAGACTACTTACTAGAGAACGAGTACTACCGAATCAATGTAAACGACAACGGTACTCTGACTATTTTCGATAAAGAGACAGAGCAAGTATTCGACCAAGTACTTCGTTTGGAAGATGGTTCTGATGACGGTGATGAGTACGATTACTCTCCATCTCGTCAAGAATGGTTACTGTATTCAGACGAGTTCCCAGTCGAAACATCGATTGACCACCAAGGCTTCCAATCGGTAGCGAACATCGCTTTCCGAATGAACGTACCTGCAAACCTTGCAGAGCGTGAAGAACGCACGGGTCAAAACGGATTCGTTGAAGCGCAATGCCAAGTGGTATTGAAGCAAGGTTCTCGCCGCATTGAAGTACGTATGGAACTAGACAACCAAGCCGACGACCACCGTGTACGTGTCTTAGTACCAACGCCATTCGTTTCTGAAACTGTGGTTGCAGACAACCAGTTCGGTTGTATTACTCGACCAACCAATGACCCTGCTATGGCGGTTTGGGAAGAAGAGAAGTGGAAAGAAGCACCGGTTCCGGTTTACCAACTGATGAACTTCGCTGCATTAGAAAACGGCAAAGCGGGCATGGCGATTATGTCGAATGGTCTACGTGAATTTGAGGTGATTGCATCTCAAGGTGACGAAAACCGAGATACCTTCGCACTGACACTGTTCCGTGGTATCGGCGTGTTGGGTAAAGAAGAGCTATTGCTTCGCCCAGGCCGTCCATCAGGCATCAAGATTCCGACACCAGATTCGCAAGTGCGCGGTAAGTTAGTGTGTGAATTCACGTTGTGCGGTTTCTCTGGTAACCATATTGACGCGAACATCATGGCGCAAGCACGTGACAATGTCACTCAAATCGAATGCTACAACAAGATCCCTTACAACGCGATGAAGCTCAACGTGGGTGAGCAGAACCTACCTATGAGTTTTAGCCTTCTGTCTAAGCAACAATCAGGCGCGGTGTTGAGTGTGCTGAAGAAAGCGGAAGACGAAGATGCACTGATCATGCGTGTCTACAACCCGGCAGAATCGGGTTCAGTATCGGATTCAATCTCTTTTACTCAAGCGGTTTTAAGCTGGAAAGAGACAAGCATGGACGAGCGCGTACGCGAAGGTGATGTAGCATCTGAAGAGTTCGGCCAGATAGCACCTTGCCAAGCAAAAACATTCCAAATCAAATTCTAATTTCGATAACCCGCTCACCTTGGTGGGCGGGAATGGTGAACGACAATGAAAATTGTAATTGCCCCTGATTCATTTAAAGAATCACTCGACGCTCATCAAGTTGCGTCTTGCATTGAGCGTGGATTTGCCGATGTTTTCCCTTACGCAGAGTTTGTGAAAATGCCACTCGCCGATGGCGGAGAAGGCACGGTAGACGTGTTGCTAGAGGCGCTCAATGGTAAGAAGCAACGGCTGCACACGACGGATCCAATCGGGCGTGAATGTACGGCTTATTGGGCTTCGTTGGAACAGACTGTTGATGGCGCCAACGTAAAAACTGCCTTGGTGGAATTTGCTCAAGCATCGGGTTTAGACCTATTAACCGTAGAAGAAAGAGCACCGTTAACCGCATCTTCGTTTGGTACTGGGCTATTGATCAAAGATGCACTAGATCAAGGTGTTGAACAAATCATTATTGGTTTGGGCGGCAGCGCAACCAATGATGCAGGTGCTGGCATCTTACAAGCGTTGGGAGGCAAGTTATTAGACAAGCAAGGCAACGAGCTATCTGGTGGCGGCGCCGAATTAAGCCGGTTAGCAAGCATCGATCTTGAAGGACTGCACCCTAGATGCAAAGAAGTGACGTTCGTGGTCGCGTGTGATGTGAATAATCCATTATGTGGCGAAAGCGGAGCCAGTACTGTGTTTGGTCCGCAAAAAGGCGCATCAAAAGCTCAAGTTGAACAACTTGATACTGCGATCGGGCACTTTGCCGATATCGCTCAAGCACATACGGGTACTAATCATCGCGACACAGCTGGATTTGGTGCTGCTGGTGGTACACCTCTGGGGTTAAGTCTTGCATTCAATATCCAAATTAAAGCGGGTATTGAGATGGTATTAGATGCCTTGGATGCAGATAAGGTTCTTGAAGGTGCTTCACTGGTCGTGACCGGAGAGGGGCAGATGGACAACCAAACCCTGCAAGGTAAAACACCTTTCGGCATCGCTCAGCGAGCTCAAAAGTTGAGTATTCCAACCATTGGAATTGCGGGCTCTTTGGGGCAAGACGTTGAAAAACTTTACGGCTCAATGTCTAGCTTATTTGGAACCGTACGTTCACCTCAGTCTTTAGACCAAGTTTTATCAGAAGCGAATCAAAACCTGACTCGCACTGCCCGTAATATCGCCGCCACGCTCAAGCTTGGTAGCCAGATTTTTAATGAGAAGTAATTATGTCTCTATTTAAACTCGACAACGTTATTCAAAACTACGCATGGGGAAGCAAAGACTCCATTAACCAATTGTTTGGTATTGTGAACCCAAACCAGGAACCTCAAGCAGAAATTTGGATGGGTGCTCATCCAAATGGTTGTTCAAAGGTAGGCGATACCGGTGAATCGCTTTCTCACATGATTGATGAAAACAAAATCGATGTCTTAGGCGGATACACGGCGGCTCGTTTCGGTGAATTGCCTTTCTTGTTTAAGGTGTTGGCCGCTGAAACACCGTTATCGATTCAGGTTCACCCGAACAAGCGAAAATCAGAATTAGGTTTTGAGCGTGAGAATGCACTTGGTATCCCTTTGAATGCGTCTAATCGCAACTACAAAGATCCAAACCATAAACCTGAGTTGGTTTATGCGTTGACCTTCTACAAAGCGATGAATGGCTTTCGTCCAATCGACGACATTATTGCCTTGTTCGAAGAAGCGGATATTCCTTCGTTAGCGATTGAGCTTAATGTACTAAAAGCCAATGCCGACAGTGATTCTTTGAAGTCGTTCTTTAGCGCCATTATGTCTCTTGAAGGTGACCGCAAAGCGTCTGCGCTTAATGAGCTTTATGCTGCACATGCGCGACCAGCCAAAACGGTCATGGGGCGTGAAGCTATTCAATACAGCATCGAATTCAAACAGCATTATCCAGGTGATATTGGCTTATTTGCGCCATTAATGCTTAACACGGTTGAGCTGGCGCCCGGTGAAGCGATGTTCCTGTTCGCAGAAACCCCACATGCTTATGTTCAAGGTACGGGTTTAGAGATTATGGCAAACTCAGACAATGTGCTGCGTGCCGGTCTCACTCCCAAATATATCGATGTCCCTGAGCTTATCGACAACACAATCTTTGAGCCGATTAAGCCAGAAGATATCCGCCTTAAGCCTGTATTGAAAGAGGGCAAGATGAGTTATCCGATTCCAGTGGATGACTTTGGCTTTGATATCTTGTCTGCGACTGATGAGAGCAAGTCACAGTATCTACGTAGCGCGGAGATCTTGTTCTGTGTGGAAGGAGAGGCGACCGTCACTTCAGAAGGGCGGTCAGTTTCTCTTAAGCCCGGAGAATCGGTCTTTGTAAGTAGTAATTCAAGTGTTTACCAATATCAAGGGAATGGCATTTTGGCTCGTGCTTTTAACTAGTGCCCCCGTGCTAGCGATCAGCAAAAGAAATGTCAGAGTGCCACTGTAAAGTGGTACTCAATATTGGATTGATGGTTGTTACCTATCTGTCTTTGACAGTCATGATTATTGACCATACCCGCTACTCTGGCGGGTTTTTTCATTATTAGAATGAGCAGATATAAGCTTGTAGAAAAGACAAACCCTGCGATCAGAGCAGGGCTTTTTATTGAATTAGTACTGAGTGACTGGTTAGGCAATGTGCGTCATTTTATTAAGCACAAAGGTTTCAATACAACCTTCAGTCGCAGCCATGTAGTCAGCGATGTGTTGGCTCGCTAAGTGTTTCTCTAGATGAACTTCAGACTCCCAGTTCTCATGAAAAACGAAGTGAGCAGGGTTACTGTTATCTTGGTGCAGATCGTAGTTAATACAGCCGTCTTCAACACGGGTTTTATCGATCAATTTAATCATCTCAGCTTTTACAAGCTCAGTTTTGTCTTCTTTAGAGACGATCGTTGCAATAATAGTCAGTTTGCTCATTTTCAATTCCTTCGCTTTAAACTCGGTAAGTTTAAGTAATATAAGTATAAATTCAGAATGAAGAAAGAGTTCTGAAATCCAATAACTATGGTTCTTACCATCCACAATTCAAACTCGAGAGCATAGGGCCAGAGCCGAGTAGGTTATGCTTATTAAAAAAGCCCTCATAGCAATATGAGGGCTTTTGAATAAGAATCAAACTGTGTTGTTACTGGGGTGTTAAGCGTACTGTTTTAGCTTAAGCGTATTGCTCAACCGTCATTGCCCAATTTTTCTTCTGTTGTTCGAAATTCATTTTGATTTGCTGATAACGAACCTTAAGAACAGAGTGTTCGTACTTCTTCACAACGTCTTCGCGCTTGCTTTCAAGTAGCTGTTTTTTAACTTCGTAATATTCGTTCATGTTTGATACTAGAGCATCAAACTCTTGTTGAAGCTTCTCTGCGATTTGTTGCTTGTCGGCACGATGCATGATTTTTTGCTGGGTGCGTTTAAGTAACATTGACGCTTCAGCTTTCTCAATACGAGCTTGAGGGGTTTTCTTAAGCTTACTTGCCAGTCCCATCAACGAAGCACTCTTAATCAACCATTTTGTTGGATCGTATTGCCACCAGTAGATGCCGTTACGGTAGTCGTTCTCAAAGATGTGGTGGAAGTTGTGGTAGCCTTCGCCGAAAGTGAGTACTGCTAACACACCGTTATCACGCGCTGTGTTTTTGTCAGTAAAAGGTTGGCTACCCCAGATGTGAGCAAGAGAGTTAATAAAGAATGTTGTGTGGTGGTTAAGTACCAAACGAACTGCACCTACGATTAACAACATGCCAATCACGTCACCGTAAATCACGCCTAAAGCGATAGGAACACCGAAATTCATTAGTAATGCTAACAGAACATAGTGCTTGTGCTGCCACATAACAATCTTATCTTTTTTAAGGTCACGGCAGTTTTCGTAGTTTTCGTACATTGAGGTGCTGTAATTACGAATCATCCAGCCAATGTGTGAGTACCAAAATCCACGTTTTGCAGAGTATGGGTCTTTGTCGTTGTTATCGACATGCTTGTGGTGAACACGGTGATCAGAAGACCAGTGTAGCGCGCTGTTCTGCAGGGCAAATGCACCACCTAATGCAAACAGGAATCTTAGGCTTGAATGCGCTTCAAACGCTTTATGTGACCATAAGCGGTGATAACCTGTCGTGATTGAAAGGTTACAGAACGTAAAGCAGATTGCTAGCCATATCCAGTGCTCCATGCCATAGCCAAAAAAGTAGCCATAAACGGGAGCCGCTACAACAGCAAGCAGCATACTAAAAGAGAACACAAAAATATTGAGCCAGATTAATGGCGGCTTTTTTGTAGATTGTTTGTCGGCACTATTCATTAGCAAATTTCCATTGGGCTTACATCTGTGCGCTAGAATATCAGCGTACACGTGTAAGTCAATATTGAAAGTGTAAACGTGTATTAGTATGTTTTGCTTAAATATTGTATAAAGGTAGTGTGAAATGTAGTAGCAAGTCATAAATGGAAGTACTAAGGGCTAATAAATGGAAATTAAGGTAGCTGAATATAAAGATTATGAGCGGATTGCCCAATTACACGCGGATAGCTGGAAGCTATATTACCGTGGCATTCTTGCTGATGATTACCTAGAACATGATGTTTTGGAGGACAGATCTGTTATTTGGCAGACTCGTTTGATTAATCCTCCTTTCAACCAACATGTTTTATTGCTTGAGGAAGGCGGTTTACTGGTTGGTTTTGTCTGCGCGTTCGGTAATCACAACTTTGAGCGTGGTACGTTCATCGATGCGTTACATGTAGATAATAATTATCGTGGACGAGGTGTAGGCAAGCGTCTGTTGTCTGAATTGTCGAAGTGGTTGCAGCAATACTATTCGGACTCAGGGCTTTACCTAGAGGTGATGTCTGAGAACCACCAAGCGATTGCTTTTTATCAGGCGATTGGTGGCAAAGAAGAACTAGAGCAAGTTTGGAACGCACCATGTGGCAGCCAAGTGAATGAAAAAGTGATTTCTTGGAGCTCTCCCGTTGAACTTGAACAGAAAACAGCGAGCGTTGTGTATTCTTAGTCGATTCTTGTTGAATACTGTTTTTTGCTGAGTAGCAGGTTCTTAACGAAGCTATTTTAAAGCAGAAGAACAAAGACAAAAGCCCCGAGTATTAAGTTGCTCGGGGCTTTTTTGATTGAATTAGTGGTCGTTTTAATGATTCGCAAAGATGCGTGAAATATTGGGCGATTAATCACACCATGTGATCTTATTCCTACCGCCTTTTTTCGAAATGTAGAGTGCTTGGTCAGCGTCGTCGATAAGCTGCTCGACAGAACCAAGGGCTTGAGGGGCATGTTTCACACCGATTGAAATTGTTACTTCTAATCTAAGGCGAGTAGGGGATTCTAAAAGGGCATTAACCAGCGATTCAATTGAAGCCTCGGTTTCTCCTTGGACCAGCACCAAAAACTCTTCACCGCCGTATCGAAAGCAGTTACTGCTAGTCGGTAGTCGTTTTTGAATCTCATCGGCCAGTTCTTTAATCACCATGTCACCCATTTGATGGCCGTAGGTGTCGTTAATCGATTTGAAATGATCAATATCTATCATGAGCGATGTAATGGATCGCTGACGGTCTATGCTCGGTTCTATCACCTGATGAAGATAAAGGCGGTTGTAGCAGCCCGTTAGTGCGTCTTGATAGGAAAGGGCCTCGAACATATTAGATTGCTTGCGAAGCTGAATCGCTTGTTTGCGGAGTTGCTCGGATTGAGCGAAACGTTTGTGTACTTCCAGGTCACGTCTAACACAGGCCGCTGAGATTAGGATGTAAGCCGAGATATAAACGGAAATTGTTTCTATTTCATGCTCTGGCTCCGCTTCATAAAGCAGTGGCGCAAGGCCGATGAGATAAGCCAAAAAGATAAACGACAGCGTAGATATACTGTATCTGGCTGACAATCTTGAAAACGTACCAATGTAGATCATCACTAAAATGATGCCACCTTGGTAATCGAAGTTGTTCAGCTCGATGGCTAGTCGACCGACATAGACCAAGAAAAGTGAGCTAATTACAAGGAAGGCACTTTCTACGAGTTCCAAAACGTTGGGTTTGTTTGTAATACAGTATCTGGCGGCGGCCATCATCAATAAAAAAAGTATGACTCGGAAAATGATAGGCGTAATGCACTCGCTACCAAAGTGGATGTAGTCGGTGACGATAAAAGCACAGAATATTGAGATAGGGATGTAGATGAAATTTATGTACGGCAAATAAATTTCATTATCGAAATAGGTTTTAAATCTTTGATTCTTGAACCCAGAATAAGAGCGCATTGAGAAATTAGCCGAGATTGATACACAATAATTTGCGTAGTATGTCACAGTCTTTGGGATTGTAAACGACCATTTCTATAGATTTGTCAGTATGTTAGCTAGATCAACAAACGGTAGCGGGCAATATTCACGCTCTATTATCGATAGAGCGTGAATATCTAGAGGCTGGTGTAAGAGTGGTAAACAGAAATTAAAGCAGATTATAAAAACTAATCGCGATTAACGCTTGTTCTTCAGGTAACGCTTACGACGCTCTTCTTTTTTCTTAATCTGTTGTTCCGCTTTCAGCGCAGCCGCTTCTTCAACTTCGATCAGCTCTTGTGTGATCATTTCTGGCAACTCAAGCGTTACCTTACCTAAAGTGCCATTACGCAATTCGTGAAGCAGGATTTCTGAACATTTGTGAATGTCGATATGACCACCGGCACGAAGTGCACCACGCTTACGACCAATTGCTTCCATCAATTCGATGTCAGACTCTGGCAGCTCTTCAATTTGGTAACGCTCTTGCAAAAGGTTAGGGTACTGCTTTGCTAGGTATTCTACTGTGTAGAATGCCACTTCATCGTATTCCATTGCTGTATCTTTTACAGCACCTGTTGCAGCCAAGCGGAAGCCACTGTGTGGGTTTTCTACTTTAGGCCAAAGGATTCCTGGAGTGTCTGAAAGGATCACGCCATTCTGCAGGTTGATACGTTGTTGACGACGAGTTACCGCAGGTTGGTTACCAGTAACCGCGATCGTACGTCCAGCCAAGCAGTTGATAATGGTCGATTTACCCACGTTCGGGATGCCCATGATCATTGTACGAATATTCTTGCCCATCTGTTCACGGTGCGGTGCCAGTTTACGTACCAGCTCCATAACGTGGTTAACTTCTTCTTTTACGCTAGTCGTAATCGCAATCGCTTTAACGCCTTGCTCCTTCTCGAAGTGCTCAATCCAACGTTGAGTCAGTTCAGGATCTGCAAGGTCACGCTTGTTCAGCACTTTTACACAAGGCTTATCGCCGCGCAGTGAAGAGATCATTGGGTTTTCACTACTGAACGGGATACGAGCGTCCAGTACTTCGATGATCACATCAACTTGTGGGATAACTTCTTCGATTTCTTTGCGGGCTTTATGCATGTGACCCGGAAACCATTGAATAGACATAGAGATAAACCTTGATAAATATATTTGCTGCACATTGTAAGGGTTGGATGATACGTGTAAAGGTATATCTATCCCGACCTTCAATGAGCTCAGTGAGTTTGCTTGAAGTATAGGCGACTTGGTGATGTTTATTTAGCTGATGATTGACCTATTGAAGGTGGGAGCCGCTAATCTTGTAAAGCGTAAAAAGCCGCTATGTCTTTCAAATCTTGATCGTTAAGCTTACTTAGTTGCGCTCGCATCATATCCGCGTAATCGCCCTGCCTATCTCCGGTTTGATACGCTTTCATTGTATTAAAGAGATAGGTTGGATCTTGGCCAGAAAGCTTAGGATAGGAGTTATTAGTCGATTGACTGGTAGGGTTATGACAAAAAACGCAGCTTGGTGATTTAACTTTACCTAGTTCAGCGTCGCCAAAATCAGAGGCATGAAGGTTAGAGGAAAGAGCTAGCAATATTAGAGCGAAGGTTGGGTAATGCACGTTTTTACTCCGGTAAAAACATGATTATAAAGCTTCCCCTAAGGGGAAGCTCAAGTCTTATTTGTTCTGGGTGAACATTTAGTATGGCTTAAAGCGCATTTTCCAACTTAGTTAGGAAAGTAGCGATGTGTTCTGAACTGATATCTCTATGAGTAACAAATCGAACAGGATTCCCTGGTGACATCGTAATGCCTTGTTCGCCCAGTTCGCGTGCGATTCGGTTGATATCCACAGACTCATCTAACTTAGCAAATACAATGTTAGTTTGAATGAAATCAGGGTTAACAGAAAAACCTTCTAGTTTGCTTAAACCAATCGCTAGATTTTTTGCATTGTCGTGGTCAGCTTTAAGTTGAGTAACGTTCTCTGTTAAAGCCATTTTTCCCGCTGCGGCAAGAATACCTGCTTGGCGCATACCGCCACCGACCATTTTACGTAGTCGACGTGCTTTTGCGATGTATTCTTTGTTGCCAAGAAGTAATGAACCGATAGGAGCGCCTAAACCTTTCGATAAGCAAATCGTCATAGAATCGAAGTGTTGCGCGATCTCTTTGATGTGTACATCTAATGCGACTGCTGCGTTATAGACGCGCGCGCCATCTAGGTGCATTTGAAGTCCGTGTTGGTTTACGAACTCACGTGCTTCCGCTAGATAAGACATTGGCAGGACTTTACCATTGATCGTGTTTTCTAAACTAAGAAGCTTGGTACGAGCAAAGTGGCTGTCGTCGGGCTTAATCGCAGCGGCAAGCTTTTTAAAGTCTAAAGTACCGTCTGGGTTATTCTCGATTGGTTGAGGTTGGATAGAACCAAGGACCGCAGCGCCGCCAGCTTCGTATTTGTAGTTGTGCGCCTGCTGGCCACACAGATATTCATCACCACGCTCACAATGCGCCATTAAGCCAAGAAGGTTGGCTTGTGTACCTGAAGAGGTAAACATTGCCGCTTCAAAGCCTGTCTCATTTGCTGCCCACTGTTCTAGTTCGTTGACGGTTGGGTCATCGCCATAAACATCATCGCCCACTTCTGCGTTTGCCATTGCGTCACGCATAGCTTGCGAAGGTTTAGTTACGGTATCAGAACGAAAGTCCATGTTTCTCTCCTAGAGTACTTTAGGTAGCCATATAATTGGCTATAGATGGCCACATAGTTGGGCTTTACTTAAACAAGCGATAGTTTTGGTATCAGTGATTTGATCGTGTCGTATTTTATCGTGCAGTTCTTCTAAACTCAGTTCGATCACTTCTATTACTTCATCGTCATCGCATTCAAAGCGGGTAGTGAGGCTTAAGTCTTTTGCGACAAACAGATGTTGTATCTCATCACAGAAGCCAGCCAAAGGGGTGACTTGCCCCAAGCTTTGAAAAGAAGTTGCACTGTAACCTGTTTCTTCTTCCAGTTCGCGTTGGGCACATTGAAGAGGTGTCTCATCTATTTCCATCGTGCCTGCGGGTAGTTCCAAAAGCCATTTCTTTAGAGAAGGGCGGAACTGGTTAATGAGGATGATTTTTCCAGACGAAGTGATAGGAAGAATAACTGCCGCGCCAGGGTGATTGATTGTTGTATGTTTTACCACGACGTTCGTAGGGAGCGTCACGTTCTCCTCTATGAGAGAAATACTTTTCCATTTATGGATAACTTTACTCATGCAGTCTGGCCACATTCCTTGCCAATTTTTCGTATAACGGAAGACGTGCACCACCATAACGTCTATGGTGTCGAAAATAAAAGAAAAATTAGGTTTCGTATTAGATTTAGTTTCACGCCGTTCGTGATGTCACTCTCATAATTGGAATCTATGATTGCGCCAAAATTACCGACGTAACCATCTGATATAAATGCAACTCAATAATAAAATGCACTTGTAACAAAGTGCTAACAAATGTATAAAAACAATTCTACACTCTCAACTATTCAAAGATTTTCGGAGTAACGCATGAACCCTTCTATTTCTTCACATGCTGACAAGGCGCTACTCTCTGAAAGAATCAATAAATTAGCGCATGCTCTGTCTGATGGTGTCTACGAAAGAGAAGACACCATTAAGCTTTGTTTACTGGCTGCTTTGGCTGGTGAAAGCGTGTTTCTATTAGGCCCTCCGGGCATCGCAAAAAGCCTTATCGCGAAACGTCTCATTCAGGCTTTTGATAACAGCAGCTATTTCGAATATTTGATGACTCGTTTCTCTACTCCCGAGGAAGTGTTCGGCCCACTAAGTATCCAAGAATTAAAAGACAACGGTCGTTACGTAAGACTAACCGAAGGCTACCTACCAACTGCACAAGTCGTCTTCCTCGATGAGATCTGGAAAGCCGGCCCTGCAATCCTAAACACGCTACTTACTGTCGTTAACGAAAAGACTTTCAAAAACGGCAGTGATATTGAACGTGTACCGATGCGTCTACTAGTATCGGCATCCAACGAACTTCCAGATGAAGACAGCGGCTTGGAAGCACTTTATGACCGTATGTTGGTACGCGTGTTCGTGAACCGTATTCAAAACAAACAAAACTTCAAATCGATGCTGACGACGGGTACTTCTCAAGAAGCGGTAATTCCAAAAGGTTTGGCGATTACGGACATTGAATACCATCAATGGCAGAAAGAGCTCGATAAGCTGGAACTGACAGACAATTCGTTTGATAAGTTGTTTGAACTAAAAACCATGCTTGAAGAGACGGTTAAGAAGCAAGGCTCTGCTTCAGAGTCAGAATTGTATGTATCAGACAGACGCTGGAAGAAGGCCGTTAAACTATTGAAAGCGAGTGCGTTCTTCAGTGGTCGCGATAGCGTGAACCCGCTGGATATTATGCTTCTGCAAGATTGTTTGTGGCATAGCCCAGAATCACGTGATGTGGTTCGTAGCGTGGTGAAAGACTTTGCATTGAACCGAGCGTTTGATCAACAAGAGTCGAAAGCTCAAATTGAAATGTCTCGTGAAGAGTTAGAAGAGATTCAAGACGATGTTGAATCAACGTTGTCGGTGTCACTTTCTATGGAGTCAACCAGTGGCTTGTTGCGTAAAGATGTTTACCAGAATGACATCAAGAACGCGAAAATGTACAGCGTGGGCAGTGCTTACAATCTAGTGAAACTGGTTATGCTGCAAAGCAACATGTCGGTTTCTGAATCTGAGAAAGGCGATAGCCGTTGGGTATACGTAGCCAAAGACGATTTTGATCGTGTTCTTAAAGAAGGTCACGGTGATATTTACGGTTACGTAAACGAAAATAAAAACCTATGCCGTTTAAAACTCGACTTGGATGCATCAAACCAATTAGTGATTAAAGACATCGCCAATCGCTCTGTATTGGTGAGTGTGGTTACTACTGACGGTTTAGACCAAGAACTGTACAACAAGTGGTTGAGTGGCGCTGAGAAAGCCTTAGAACAGTTAACTGAAGCTGAATTCAAGTTAAAACGCGTTCGTACTGAATTCCATGATGCATTACCTCATAACTATATTGACCCTGATTTACCAAAAGCGATGGAAGCAAGTTTGCAATCGGTAACGCAAGATCTTGAAACCACGAAAGTGAAGAGTGCCAAGATCGCTCAGCGTATTAAGTTTATGAGCCAGTACTTCGAGTAAGAGGAGAGCATATGTTAGGAGCAGACGGCTTAAACCTCGCTTTGATGGTAGCTGATTCCGGAATCATTGATACCGCGATGAATGATCTCATCGCTCGTTCTCAAGTCATGATGGCTGCAGAGAACAAAGGTGTGAAAACATCAGTGAAAAACCACTTAGTTAAATGGCGCGGTAAAGTTAAAAAACGCGTTACTAAGGTGTGTGAAACTGATCGATTCCAAGAGGAAATCGCCCTTTACCAAGAAGTGATTTACTGGGATGAACCTCAGTTCTTTGATGAGATTGACAGCGTTATCAAAAAGCTGGAGTGGCACTCAGCGTTTTATCTACAAGCTCGACGCCTTATGGAGAACAACAAGGGTGTTTATAACGCGATGTTTCCACACTACTTTTGCGACCAATGGTACCAATCACTTTCTGATGCGATTAAACAAGCTCAAGTAACTGAACTTGAAACAAGCAAAGAAAAAGTCTTAGCCGATCTTTATCAGCGCATGGAAACCATGAAAAACATGGATAAAGTGACTGAGTCGGGTGATGAAGGCAGTGTAGGGCGCTTGTGGGACATGGCTTCTGCCAAATTAAGCAAAACAGACCTTACCATCATGAAACGTCATGCTGAGTTCTTGAATAAGCACAAGGGCTTGCAAGAGATCGCTGAAAAGCTAGGCCGTATGGCTGGTGAGGAAGATGATCCTTCGCTACACAAAGCCCCTGTAGAAGAATTGCAGGTGGTTGAAGAGAAAAGCGATGAAGCGGTCGATGATATTGTCGGGATTCATGAAAGTGATGACCTTAACAAGATGCTGCCAAACGAAACCATGTTCTTAGCTTATCCTGAACTTGAGGTTATCTTTTACAAGCACTTGGCCGACAAGCGTTTACTGAGCTATCGCTCGCAAGGTAAATCACGCACGTTACGCAAAGTGAAGGCGCAAAAACCAGATAGCAAGAACATCGATATTGAAAAGGGCCCGTTTATCGTCTGTGTGGACGCTTCGGGTTCTATGAGTGGTTTCCCTGAGCAGTCTGCTAAAGCAATGGCTTATGCCTTAATGCAAATTGCTCTTGCAGAAGAGAGAGACTGTTATGTGATTCTTTTTTCTTCTGAGCAGATTACCTATGAGTTAACAAGGCAAGATGGCCTTCGTGAAGCGAGCGACTTCCTAAGTTACTCATTCCACGGTGGTACGGATTTGGAACCTGTTCTTATGAAGTCGATTGACTTGATGACGGGTGATAAATACAAGAATGCCGATTTAATCGTACTTTCTGACTTTATTGCGCCGAAACAATCAGACGAAATGATTGCTCAGGTTGAAAAGTTGAAAGAACACAAAAACCGTTTCCATGCGGTTAGTCTTTCTAAGTATGGCAACCCTCAACTTATGACTATGTTTGACCACTGCTGGGCGTATCATCCGAGTCTTGTCGGTCGTTTTATGAAGAAGTGGTAGCGCTAGAACATCTTGTTTAACTCGATTTTGCTGTGTGTTTTTTGATTAAAGAGATCGAACATGCAGCAATTTGATTTAAATGTCAGCAAACGGAATTTAAATTCACTTTTTTGTTTGACTATCTCCCCTCAATCCGTAAAGTAGGCACCCGAACACAGCGGTGCGGCTTACTTAAGTCCCTAAAGTGTTGAATTAAAAAGGCGCCTTGGCAGAGTGGCTATGCAGCGGATTGCAAATCCGTGGACCTCGGTTCGACTCCGGGAGGCGCCTCCATTCTTTTTCTTAGCTTGATAAGTTAAGAGATATTAAGAATGAAAATGCGATACTAGCTCAGTTGGTAGAGCGCAACCTTGCCAAGGTTGAGGTCATCGGTTCGAACCCGATGTATCGCTCCAAATTTTGTAATGTTGATTCATTTCGACATTAAGATGGTGTTTTACT
>NZ_JBFRUJ010000050.1:0-91300 GCF_041474575.1 Vibrio sp. 10N.222.51.C5 | reverse complement strand
CTTAAGGTTCTGTCTATGTAGCCACTATAAAGTGTGAAGCTGTAGACGGGTCAAGGATGTTTTAACTAAGGGTTAACAATCTTTTGTTGCTTACTTTTAGTATTGATAACGAATATTGAGTCAATTCAAAATACTCAACCAATTGATATGATAATCTTTGTCTATGTTTGATTCTAGTGATGGAAGAACGATGTAATTTTAACTCCATCACTATTTATAAAAGGTTTTATCAATGCAATCTAGAGGTTCAGAGTGGCATCAGTGGGACTTGCATTTTCATACGCAATCTTCATACGATTATAAAGCTAAAACAGCAACTAACGCCGATATCATCGCCGAAATGAAGAAAAATGGTATATCAGTGTTTGCTATAACCGATCATCATGTGATCGATATAGAGCGTCTAAATGATTTACAATCATTAGGGAAAAGTGAAGGCATTACAGTACTACCAGGTATTGAGTTTTTATCTGATGCTAGGGGTAAGGAACCCATACATTTCATTGGCATATTTCCAGAAAATTGCGATATCAATAATGTATGGGGACAACTGCAATACAAGACTGATTTACATAAAATCAAATCTGAGCAATTAAAACACAATGAAGTATATTGCGACCTAATCGATACTATGAGGCTTGTGAAAAGCTTAGGTGGGATCACAACAATTCATGCTGGGGATAAAAGTGGGTCAGTGGAAAACATAACACATTCCCTACCACATAATAGCGCTCAGAAAACCGACATCGCACAAGAAGTGGATATATACGAACTTGGCAAGGAAAGTGACCAAGATGGTTATCGAAAATTTGTGTTTCCTCATATAAATCGAACAATACCTATGATCATATGTTCTGATAATCATCATATTGGTCACTACAAACGTAAGCAAAAGATGTGGATAAAGGGTACTCCAAATTTTGCTGGGCTAAAATACGCTTTAAACGAGCCAGAAAGTAGATTTTATATCGGTGACGAACCTCCAGTAATAGCCAGGGTTAGAGAAAATAGAACAAAGTATATAAAATCATTGAATATCTCTATGACTGGTAAACATGATGCGAAGAATAAATGGTTTGAGGATATTGATATCCCATTAAATAGTGAGTTGGTCACTATAATTGGACATAAAGGTAACGGTAAGAGTGCAATTTCTGACATCATTGCTATGTGCGCTGACTCAGAACATTCAGATGACTTTTTATTCCTACACAAAAACAAATTTAAAAAAAGAGGTCTCGCAGATAGATTTAGTGCGAAGTTAACCTTCGAGAGCGGTAAAACGTCGAGTGACAGACTTCTCACTCATGAGATAGCTACTAATCAACAGCGACTAGTGCGTTACTTGCCTCAAAGTTATTTTGAAAAAGTTTGTAATGAAATAGGGAAAGTTGAAGCTTTTCGGGCTGAAGTAGAAAAAGTGGTTTTTCAATATGTTCCTTACCATAAACGTTTTGGACAACCCACTTTCAGCGAGCTAATCACATTTAAAAAAGAGGCAGTAAATAAACTTCTTCATCACCTTTTGGAAGAAGTTCGCTCTTTAAATGAAAAAATAATAAATCTTGAAGATTGGAGCAGTCCAAGCAAGGCAGAGAGTTTTATTAGTCAAAAAGCTATTGTTCAAGAGGAATTAAGAGTCCACATTACGACAAAACCTTTAGAAATTGCAGACCCGTCAAAAAAAGAAGAAACCGAAGAAGTAAGAGAAAAGAAAGCAACTTTACAAAAGTTAATCGATAGTAAGGCTCGACTGGAAATACAATTCAATGAGCTAAATGAATCGATTAGCTCCCGTTCTCAACTTACAAGTCGCCTAGTGGGTTTCAACGCTGAATTAATATCAAAATTTGACGATATTAATAATGTATTAGAAAAGGCCGATGATGAACTAAAACCTCTAGGAATCAAAATTTCAGAATTTATAGATTATAAATTTGATAAAGAATCTTTGGATAAAGAAATATCTGTTGTAGAGAATCAACTGGAATCTGATCTAAAAGAAATTGTTTTGCACGATGACTATCAGAAAGCGGATATCTCTACATTAAATATACAATCTAAAATAAAGCGCTATGAGCATGATATATCAATACTTGAATCACAGTTTACTGGAGAACAAAAAGTATACCAAGACTACCTACGTAATCTCGCAAATTGGCAAGTCCGCAAAGATGAGATCGAAGGTAGCTCTGATAAAAATGGAACATTAAATTATTATATAGCAGCTTTGAATTTTATTAGCGAAGATTTACCTGAAAAACTAAACGGTTTAAGAGAAGAGCGTTTAAGTAAAACACGGGAAATATTCAAGATTAAATCTGAGATAAAGGAGTTTTATGACGATATTAAATCTGAAATTGACCCAGTATTAAATGGGTCAGATGTTTCTGGATTAAATATTGTTAGCGCTTTTTATCCAGATAGTGACCTTGCAAAGAATATTCTTAGGAATATAAAGCAAAATCGTTCTGGCACTTTTTTTGGAGTTGATGAAGGTTCTAGAATACTAGATGAAGATCTAATTGGAGCTACGGATTGGGATGATGGTGAAAGTATCACATCTTTCCTTTGTAAACTGATCGATTATCTTGAGTGCGATCATCGAGAAAATAAGAAAGAAGCACCAATATTTATAGGAGATGTCACGAACAACCGAAAAGAACTCTACGATCTTATTTTTGGATTAGAGTATTTATCACCGCACTATGATTTAAGACAAAAGGGAAAAAGTTTAGACCAGTTATCCCCGGGAGAAAAAGGGGCTTTACTGCTAGTATTCTACCTGGTCCTAGATAAGGAAGACATTCCATTAATAATTGATCAGCCAGAAGATAACCTAGATAATAATAGCGTAGCTACGGTTTTAGTTCCTTATATCAGAGATGCTAAGTTAAATCGTCAAATTATAATGGTAACCCACAACCCTAATTTAGCTGTTGTTTCGGATTCAGAGCAAGTTATTAAAGTGGAAATAGACAAAGAAGATGGCAACCGTTTTTCATTCATATCAGGTGGTATCGAATCTCAGATTATCAATAATCATATTGTTGAGGTACTAGAAGGAACAATCCCTGCCTTCACATTGAGGCGAGATAAGTATCAAATCAACTAGATTGACAACTACGCCCTTGCTTTTAAAGTATTGATTTTATTGAACTAAATAAAATCACTCGAGAGTCTAATCTTTAGTTCACCTTTCCAGTTACGATTTAGAGCCCTGCTCCACAAAAAAAGGCCTCGCAATGCGAGGCCTTTGATTTTCTATCTATCAGAAGAGATTAGTCGCGAAGTGCTGCGCCGAATTTCTCTGAGATTGAAGCTACGATAGCATCTACTGAACCAGCGATGTCTGCATCTTCAAGTGTGCGCTCTACAGACTGTAGGCTAAGTGCGATTGCTAGGCTCTTCTTACCTTCTTCAACGCCTTGACCAACGTATACGTCGAACAGTTTAGCGCCTGTTAGGAATTCGCCACCAGCAGCGATACACGCTTCTACGATGTCGCCAGAAGCTACTGCTTCGTCAACAACTACTGCGATATCACGACGGTTTGCAGGGAACTTAGATACGGCTACTGCTTCTGGAAGCACGCGAGTGTTGATAGCTGCCCATTCGATTTCGAATACGATAGTGCGGCCGTTAAGACCAAACTTACGCTCTAGTTCTGGGTGAACAGTACCAATGATACCCACTTCTTTGCCGTCTACGACGATAGCCGCAGTTTGACCTGGGTGAAGTGCTGGGTGCTTAGCTGCTTTGAAGCTGTATGCGATTTCGTTTGCAGAAAGCTCAAGAACTGCTTCTAGGTCACCTTTAAGATCGAAGAAATCTACAGTGTTAGTTGCAATGTCCCAGTGCTCTTCGCCACGAGTACCAGAGATAACGCCCGCAAGCATCATTTCTTGGCGCATGCCGTTTTCAGCCGTTGCTTCAGGGATGAAACGTAGGCCTGATTCGAATAGACGAACGCGAGACTGTTGACGCTTCTGGTTGTGAACAACTGTGTTTAGTAGACCTTGGATTAGGCCAAGACGCATTGCTGACATGTCCGCAGAGATTGGGAATGGCAGGATTAGCGGCTCAACACCAGGTACAACCAATTTTTGCTGTTCTGGTTCTACGAAGCTGTATGTGATTGCTTCGTGGTAGCCACGGTCTACAAGAAGGTCACGAACGCGCTTAAGCGGCTGGTCAGCTTCTTTGTGGTCATTCATTTTAAGTGCGGCTTTAGGCGCTTGGTTTGGAATGTTATCGTAACCGTAGATACGACCTACTTCTTCAATTAGGTCTTGCTCGATTGCGATATCAAAACGCCAAGATGGAGACGTTGCCGTCCAACCAGCGTCTGTCGTTTCAACGTTACAACCTAGGCGAGTAAGAATTTCCACTACGTCTGTAGATGGGATTTCGTGACCTAGTAAGCTATCTAGCTTAGCGCGACGTAGAGCAACTACGTTTGCTTTAGGAAGATCAGCTTCAGATTCGCTGCCGTTTACTGGCGCAACTTCACCACCACAGATTTCAACTAGAAGCTGTGTTGCACGCTCCATAGCTGCTGCTTGTAGCGTTGAATCAACACCACGTTCGAAACGTAGAGAAGAATCAGTGTGAAGGCCGTAAGCACGTGCGCGACCACGGATGTGATCCGGTGCGAAGAATGCTGCTTCAAGAAGTACGTCTGTCGTTTCAGTAGTAACACCTGAATCTTGACCGCCAAAGATACCAGCGATTGCTAGTGCTTTGTTTTGGTCAGCGATAACAAGCGTGTTGCTGTTTAGTTCAGCTTCGTTGCCATCTAGAAGTGTTAGCTTTTCGCCCTGCTCTGCTAGACGAACCACGATACCGCCTTCGATCTTAGCGAGATCAAATGCGTGCATTGGTTGGCCTTGCTCTAGCATCACGTAGTTTGTGATGTCTACAACTGGGTCGATTGAACGGATACCACAACGACGCAGTTTTTCTTGCATCCAGATTGGAGATTCCGCTTTCACGTTTACGTTCTTAACCACACGGCCAAGGTAACGTGGACAAGCATCAGTTGCTTTGATTTCAACAGATACTGTGTCTTCAATGCTTGTTGCAACAGCGTCAACTGTTGGCTCTGTAACGTCTGCGCGGTTTAGTACGCCAACTTCACGAGCAAGGCCACGGATGCTGAAGCAGTCTGCGCGGTTTGCTGTTAGGTCTACGTCGATAGTTACGTCGTTAAGCTCAAGAAGCTCACGTACGTCCATGCCTAGCGTTGTGCCTTCTGGTAGCTCAAGGATGCCGTCAGACTCTACGTCGATACCTAGCTCAGAGAAAGAACAAAGCATGCCGTGCGATGGAACGCCACGTAGTTTTGCTTTCTTGATTTTGAAGTTACCAGGCAGTACTGCGCCAACTGTTGCTACTGCTACAGTTAGGCCAAGACGACAGTTAGATGCACCACATACGATGTCTAACAGCTCTTCTTCGCCGATATCAATTTTAGTTACTTGTAGTTTGTCTGCGTCTGGGTGCTGACCGCACTCAACCACTTTACCTACTTTAACGCCGGTGAATTCACCAGCAACAGGTTCTACATCGTCAACTTCCAAACCAGCCATAGTGATTTGGTGAGCTAGCTCTTCGCTGTTAATTGCAGGTTTAACCCACTCGCGTAGCCAAGATTCACTGAATTTCATAGTTTCGACTGCCCCGGATTACTTGAATTGTTTAAGGAAACGAAGGTCGTTCTCGAAGAACGCACGAAGGTCATTTACGCCGTAACGAAGCATCGTTAGACGCTCTACACCCATACCGAATGCAAAACCAGAGTATTTCTCAGGGTCGATGCCAACAGAGCGAAGTACGTTAGGGTGAACCATGCCACAGCCTAGAACTTCTAGCCATTTGCCATCTTTACGTTTCACGTCAACTTCAGCTGAAGGCTCTGTGAACGGGAAGAATGAAGGACGGAAACGCACTTCAACTTCTTCTTCAAAGAAGTTACAAAGGAAATCGTTAAGAATGCCTTTAAGTTGTGCGAAGTTTACGTTCTCATCAACTAACATACCTTCCACTTGGTGGAACATTGGCGTGTGAGTTTGATCGTAGTCGTTACGGTAAACACGACCCGGAGCAATGAAGCGGAATGGCGGTTTGCCGTTTTCCATCGTACGGATTTGAACACCAGAAGTGTGCGTACGTAGCATTAGATCAGGGTTGAAGAAGAAAGTATCGTGATCAGTACGAGCTGGGTGATCGTCTGCGATGTTTAGTGCATCAAAGTTGTGGAATGCATCTTCGATCTCAGGGCCAGACTCAGTGCTAAAGCCAAGCTCACCAAAGAACTGTTCGATACGCTCAACAGTGCGAGTAACTGGGTGAAGACCACCGTTCTCAATGCGACGACCTGGTAGGCTCACATCGATAGTTTCTTCAGCTAGTTTCGCTTCAAGCTCTGCACGTTGTAGTGCGTCTTTGCGAGCTGCGATCGCTTGTTGAACAGCACCTTTCGCTTTGTTGATCTCTTGACCAGCAGTGCGACGCTCTTCAGGTGGAAGTTTACCTAGGCTTTGTAGTTGAAGAGTTAGTTCACCCTTCTTACCTAAATACTGAACTCGCACTTCATCAAGTGCGACTAACGAATCTGCTGTATCAATAGCAGTCGTTGCATTAGCAATGATCTCTTCTAGATGTTGCATCATTTCCTCATCTACCAGTTGGTAGTGTCCGTATCGGATGATTAGTTTTTTTAGATAGCTACACATAGTAATCAAACACGCAACCAATGCCAAATTGAATCGCTAAAAGAACAAGTTATTGCCTAAAAACACGGCAAATTTAACAGGATATTAATGAGGAGTAGGAAGAAGTGGAACAATTACAGGTGCCACTTCTTAATTTGGAAATGACCTGAAGGCTAGATCTGAATAGAACAAACGCTGTTCTTCCCTGCGTTTTTTGCTAAATAGACGGACTCATCCGCCGCTTTAATCAATTCGTTCATGGTTTCGAATTCTTGGGTCATTTCAGCGACACCGACACTAATACTGCCAATCCAAACTTGATGACTGGTTTCAACCTCTAATTCAGACACTTTCTGTCGAGCGGTTTCCGCGATGTACATCCCACCTTTAAGGTCGGTGTTTGGGCAAATAACCAAGAACTCATCGCCACCTAACCGGCAAACAATATCATCATTACGGAACGTGTTTTTCAGTTCACGCGAGAGGGTTTGTAGCACCAAGTCGCCTGCATCATGGCCGCTGGTGTCATTAATGCGCTTGAAGTGGTCGGCATCAATCATAATACACACTAAAGGCATGCCCAGTTCTTTGGAGTCTTGCCAATGCAGCGCTAACTGTTTAAAAGCACTACGACGGTTATGCAAATTAGTAAGAGAGTCGGTTAATGACAGTTCTTCAAGTCTCTTATTCGCTCGTTTTAATTCTGCCGTACGTTCCTCAACTTTATCTTCGAGTAACTGGTTGAAGCGTAACAACTGTTTGTTTCGTTCAGAGACTTGTTCAAACAGGCCGTTAAGCGCAGCCAACAGCGGGACAGTCGCAGAATCTTGCTGCTTTTCTTCCGCTTCAAAGGCTTGCAGAGGTGTCGCGCCCTCTTCTATCGCGGTCATTTGTCGCGCCATGTTTTGGTCGATGCCGAGGATGTGGTAAGCAAGCCAGTGGATCAATAAATCAAGTAACTGCCGTGCTGACGACTGATCTTCTTCCATGATGAAAGCTTGCATACTGTAGATATCTTGCATAAATACACGATGCACTTTGATATGCTCTTCAATGTGTCGCTCATACACACCGCAATCTCTCATCAAAGATTCTTCTTCTTTAAAGTGAAATTCGGCATAGCATGTGAGATCGAGTAAAGCGACGTTTATGTCGTCGATAGAGATAGTGTTCTCTGACAACAGATTTCCGTAGTGGTTGATAATACCAACAAGATATTGATGCTGTTCATCTACAACACCAATGCCTGTTTCAAAGTTTTTATCCCAATTAAATGAATTCATAAATCCCTTAAGGCCGATACCACCAGCACGATTTACATGCATATTCGGAGGTTATAGATACTGAAAAAATATAACCATTTTACCTGTAGGTTTATTCGATTGTTTGATCCATTTTATAAAAAGAAGATATTGAACACTCTAAATATAACTCATCTTAAATTTGAGACGCCCCTCTTAACAAGAACGCCTCATAAAGCTAACACTAGAAATAATATTCCAACGCCATCTCAACAAAATCATCCTTACGTGCGAAGAACAACAAGTCTTCTGGGGTTTCGTTCTCAAACAACCAAGCATTCAGTCGCCACTTGAGATTGTTGTTAATACGGCTCGATGCCTCTAGCTTGGCACTGTAGACATCACTGTTATCTAAGTCTTGAGTGATACCAGTAAGCACTTCGGTGCCGTCTTCATCGTTCAAAGCGAAACGGGCGCCAAGGAACACATCATTTTGGCCGATGGTTTGGGCATTGTTGCCTCGGCTGTCATACAGGTATTCAGCGATGAAGCCGATGTCCCAGTACGATTCAAGCGCCCCTACCCAAGTGTATTCAAAGCCTGTCGCCACGCCGGTATGGTTGTCGTAGCTGTCGCGATAAATGCTTTCCAGCTTCCATAACCAGTCACCGATAATGCCTTGAACATCCAATCCGAAGTGTTGCATTTGGGCGTAGTATGGCTTGAGTTGATTGCCTTCCACACGGTAATAAGGGTCGCGGTTTGTGCCGCCTAAGTAGCTTAAACCGACATCCCAATCACCGTACATTTGGCTGTAACGCAATGCCACATCAACGTGTTTTTCTTCTCGTGAAGATTCGTAAAGCGCATCGTCCGATACTAGCACGGTTGGCCTTAATCGACCGTCTTCGCCTGCGAAGGTACGCTCACGAAAATACGGCAGTAACATGGCGTCTATGGTGCCCCACTCTTTTATCGAGGTGAAGTGCACCATAGGCTGACCTAACTTGGATTCGCCATCGACCGATTCAATGGCATCGGTCTGGTTTACCACATCCACTAAATGCGCCGATTCGGTTACGCCCCAAAATACCTTTCCAACACCCGCTCGCAGTTCGTAATCATCCCAATAGGTTAAATACAAGGCTTCGCGAATATCACCATGAGTTCGTTCATCGTCTTCACTGTCTAGGCGATAAAACGGGGTGAAGGTAATGCTGCCGTTGCCCTCTTGTTGCTCCCAGTAAAACTCTGGCTGCAACACCAGTGAGCTTTGTCCTTTGTCTTGCCCTTGTAAGCCGTCGCTAAAGAACTGCCTATGTTCAAGGTTAACCTGCCCTGCGATATCAGGACTAAAGCCTGCCGCCACACAAGGCAACGACACCTGCATAAGCCCGACGGTCGCCGCCAAGGTTAAGGATAATTGGGTTCCTGTTGCCACAATCCTTTTCATATTCCTGCCTTATTTCGCACGTTTTAGTGTGTTCTTTTGGAAATCCTTGTCTTTAAGACCGGTCTGGAACACTAAATCTGTCGTGGTTAATACGGTGCTTTTGCCTGTTTGATGGTTTTGCATCGCCATGGTGTGTGCGCGCCAGTATTGGTTTAGGTACTGTTTGTAATCTTGGAACGATAGAGTTTTAAGCAGTGCGCCTTTGCGGTCGTAAAACTCGACTTTCATTGGGCGGTAGTGCTGTTGGTCTAGCCATACCTTTTGCATGGTGTAGCCTGAGTTTTTATCGGTCGGTACTTGCTCTAAAACAAAGGTGTCTACGCCTTCCAGTTTCGCGTCTTCAATGTAGTTGAAGGTGTACTTTTCAAGTTCAAACGAGCTTAAGTCCTCATACGCAAATTCACTGCCCATAAACGGGCCAGATTTGTTGCGTGAAGAGATGCGTTTTACACGCTTGAGTGCAGGAAGATACAACCACTGGTCATCGGATTTGGTGATGTGCGAATGGTTTAGGAAAGCCGTGCCTTTTACGTCGCGTGGTTCATCAAAAATGGTTAAGCCTTTGTCGCCATCGTCATCGACTTCCAAAGATTTCAATCGCATCAGACGTGTACTGCTTTCGCCCTGCTTGTTGCGAAGTAGCATTTCCATGGTTGCGACAGAATCGCCCCACCCGACATCGACCGCTTTACGTTGCTCGGCAATTTCTAAGCCTTTCGCAGGGTCTGCTAACGCTGGGAAAGCGGCGAATGTGCTCAGTGCCAACGAGCTAACAGTAAGTAATGTAGTAGCGAATGTTTGTTTAACGCTTTTCATAAATATCTCCTTGAGTCAGCCCACCGCAGCAGGCCGACGTTTCCTTATTTGGTCGAAGTAGTCAGTTCGGCTGTCGATCTAGGCTGCGACTTGGTATCTGGCTTTGATTCGTGCTGAGTTTTAGCTGAATAGTGGGTCTGTTTGTCGAAGATCATCAGTAAGCTTGGTAGCAAGATGAAATCGACCACCAGCGCAATGAAAATCACAATCGCGCTGAGTAAGCCCATGTCGGAGTTGAGTCTGAAGCTCGACATCGCCAGTACAGAGAAACCGGCCACTAGCACAACAGTGGTGATCCACAAAGCGCGACCTACGGTGTGGAAAGCGTATCGAACCGCTTCTTCTGCTGATTTCCCTTCGATTCTTGCGCGCTGGTATTTACTCAAGAAGTGCACCGCATCATCAACCACGATACCCAGTGTGAGCGTGACCACGACTGACAAACCGAGGTTGATTTCACCTGAGATAAGCGCCCATAAACCAAAGCCAATGATCGCAGGCGCAATGTTGGGCACTAGGCTGATCATGCCTAAGCGAACCGAGCGCAATGCAAAGATCATCAAGCCAGAGATAAGCACTAGGGTGATAGGCAAAGTTGATAGCATGCTCGCCATGTTGGTTTCGCCAATATGAGCAAACATCAGTGACGGGCTCGAAGCCACCACTTCATATTGCGGTGCATTGGCTGCAAACCATGAGTAAATGCGCTCTTCGAGTTCGACTAGCTCAACGCTGCCAAGGTTATCGACGGTGAGTACCATTTTGATCGATGATTTATCGACGTTGATCTGGTTGTTCAAGTCCAAGCCGTACGGCAGAGACATTTCGTAAAGCAGCAGATATTGCGCGGCAAGTTCACGGTTCAGCGGTAGCTTGTAGTAGCTGTCGTCGTCGGCATGCATATTCTTGTTCAAACGCATGTAAACATCAGAAAGCGTGGCGACATGGTCGGTTTCTGGTTGAACACGTAGCCACTCAGTAAAGTCACCAATCGCTTGCAAGAACACAGGATCAGCAATCGCTTGAGACTCGTTAGTTTTCACTGCGATACTGAGGGTTGTCATGCCGCTGACGGTCTCTTCCATGAAGTCGGCCGCTTGTCTGAATTCACTTGAGGTATCGAAATACTTCACCGATTCATCGTTGACTTTGTTGAGCGGAATTAACGCGGCAGCGCCAACAATCACTAGCGTAGAAATCGGCAGCAGTGCTTTACGGTTAGTTACGACAAAATCGCCCAGCTTATCCATGAAGGTGACTTTGTCTGCCGCCTTAGAGTTGGCAGGTAGACGTTTGACTGGCAGCAGTTTTAGCAACGCTGGCAACATAGTCACAGACAAGAAGCACGCAATAAGTACACCCAGTGCCGATAAGTTACCGAAATCACGCAGCACTGGTGAGTCCGACATGTTCATCATCAGGAAACCAATCGCAGTGGTCACCGAGGTGATCAGAATCGGCATCGCATTGAGCTTGATGCTGTATTGAATGGCTTGTGCTTTCTCCATACCGCGCTGCATCGCTTGTCTCATGGTCACAATCACGTGAACACAATCAGCCACCGCCAAAGTTAAAGCCAAGGTTGGCACATTCACGGTTGCGGTACTCAAGAACATCCCTGCCCAACCAGACAATCCCATGGTGGCAACAATCGAAGAGATGATCACAATGAGCGTCGCCACCACACTAAAGAACGAGCGCAGCATAAAGGTCAGGAACACCAGTACCACCAACAGCATTAAGGGAACGAGCGTTGAGCTGTCTTCTTGAGCCGAAGTCATAAACGCGTTGTTCATGGCTATGATGCCCGCTTTATGGAATTCGACATTAGGATACTGAGCTCGGTACTTGCCGATCATGGTATTGATTGCCGCAATCACCTCTTGCACTTCTGCGGTTTTGTCCACTTCTGGCAGTTGCACGGTGACGTTCACAATCGTCACATCGCCAGAGGCCGACACCAAGGCATTCTTAAGCAACGGCTCGTTAAGGGCGATCTGTTTTACTTTGGCGATGCGTTCTGGTGTGTGTTCGTACTCTTCATACAGCAAGTCTTCTACCAAAAGATCATCTTCAATGGCTTCGGTGTGCTGATAATTAGCAAGGGAATCGACACGGCTTGAATACGGGATCTGCCACGCATCAACCGTGAGATTTTGAATCAGGGTGAGAGTTTCAGGGGTGAAGACATTGCCATCTTCAGGTGCGACAACAATCGCAAGGTTGTCGGTTTTTGCAAAGGTGGTTTGGATTTCATCGAACGCCATCAACTGCTTGTTGGTGCCTTCGAAGAAGATGTTGTAGTCCCCTCTAAAGTAGAGGTTCTTAGCCCCTAATGCAGAGAGAATGATGATTGAAAACACCACCAGCAGAACGATAAACGAACGCTTGGTAGGTATTGAGTGCCAACTGTTTAGATCTGTGTTTGCGCTATCGGCATTAGGGTTATCTCGGTTTTGCTGATCGAACGTGGGCTTCTGGCTGTCATGTTTCATCACAGTCTCCATTTGTGACGATTCGTCATATTTGTGTCATAAAAAGCCAGCCGAAGCTGACAAAAGACACAATGCTTAGTCAAACACTCAAGAAAACAGCAACCACAGTCGGTCAGTCTCAAGTTTGTGACGAATCGTCAAAAATGGTTATTAATAAACCCACATGTGTGGGCTTAACGGAAGCTATCGACCTACAGACTCTAAGTAAGCGATCTCTTCACTGAACAGTTCTTGTTCTACACGACGCCAAGTTTTGCGGTAATCCCAGTCACTAGAAAGGGGCTGCCAATTGAGGCCGTCTAGAATCATGTTCGCGTTGTGTAATACTGAATACGGGTCTTGTAACCGCTTAATACAATGACTGTTTGATGCGTTCTGTGACAAGGCATTTGAACCAAATGCGATTGACCAGTTAGCAAAAACGATGGCATCTGAGCCAACGCCAGAAGAGAACTTTAGGTCACCCGCTTCTACCGCTTGGTTAACCATAGAGTCGCATTGTTCAATCACCAACTCTTCCAGTTCATTCATCTCGGCGACGCGTGCACTAGACGCTTTCTCTAGTACCCACGGGCTTTTAGCCATGATCGCACAGGTTGATAGTACCGGTTCCATGCGAGCATAGATTCGGTAAGCAACGTGCAATGCGACGATCTTTTCACGTGTGTTGCCTTCAAACTCTCCAGAGCGAGCAAACATCATTGCTTCTGTCTTGAGAGAGTGAATACATAACGCTAAAACGACGTCTTCTTTGCTGCAAAAGTGATTGTATATCGTACCTTTAGAATAAGAGCTCGCTGCCGTTAGCTTGTCCATCGTGAGGTTTCCGAACCCTTGTTCTCGAACCAGATCTTTTGCTAACAACATCAACTCTACTTCTCGGTCTGCAATAGACTGCTGCTTTTTAGACAACACGCCTTTGCAACCAAAGATACCTTGTTTATCGCCTTTACAACCAAAGCCAAACATAATTTTTTAGTCCGTATATGAGCTTAGCCGTTATCTAAGCTTCGCCAGTATTTAAAACACTCCTATCCAATATATTAACACGAATAGTAAATTCATGTAGTTAACCATTTTGTGACGCTTCGTCATTTCTGACTTATCGTCATAATAGCGCAAGTATTGATCATATCAAGGGGTTTTATAAATTAAATACATTTTGTGAATGGAAAGAGAATAAATGGGATATAGCTAAGAAAATCATCAATAGTTGACCTAAAGAGAAGACTTTAAAAGAAGACCTGTATTGTGACCAACAGAATGTGGACGCGAATTGGGCATTCTTAACCTAACAAAGAATGTAGGCACTTTAAGCTGCTATGCGTATTCATGCCCAATGATTCCTAGCTTAAACCACAAGAATGAATGACTGTAGGCTTACTTTATGGGGCAGACGTCTCCTTATGGTCAATATTTGGCTTACTAATGCCGTTTTCTGTTAAGTTGCTATAAATTCGGTAAGGGGTGACTTACAATAGTGACAACGACTTACCTTTTTTGAGAACACGATATTGAGCGCCAAATATTCTTATTTAGCTTGGCAAGTGAATACTTCTAGCCCTGCAGAAAAGCTGGTTTTATTGATGCTTGCAGACGGTGCTGACGAATTCGGCTACACCAATGTGTGCCTACAAACAGCAGGTCAACTTTGTGCTCTCTCTACGTTTGGTTTAGCCGACTGTCTTAAGTGTTTAGTCGACCAAGGTTTTCTCGATAAGGTAAAAGTAGATTATCGGGATAAAAAAGAGATTCACGTTTTCAAAATGCTCATTGAGCAAGAGCAAACTGCGGCGCACGTTGAGGTTCAACCGACCAATAGTATTCCGGTCTACTCTACGGCACCTGCACCTGCACCTGCACCTGCACCTGCACCTGCACCTGCACCTAAGTTTCAGCCTGCTCCGGCACCAATGCAACATATGCAGCAGGCCCCTCGCCCACAAGGTCGAGGCTCAATGAACAGCAACACCGTCTCTACTCATGATCTCAACGAAGAAGAGATACCATCATGGGCAGAACGTGCGTTTAAATTCTCCGGTTTGACCGGTGACCATAGTTTAGTATGGAAGAAATTTGTCCTCTGGTATAAAGCCAAAGCCAATGAATTAATGCCATTATCTCGGATTGAATCCAAGCTGCAGTACTGGCTAGTTAACGAGAAGCAAAATGAAAGACAACAACAGCAGAAGACCTCTCAATATTCAGGAAATGCAGGACAAGCTCAAGGAAATGGGTATAGACAAAAGCTTAGCCCATCTGAACGCTTCAGGCAGCAGCTCATTCAAAAAGGCAAAAAGCCAACCTTCTGAGCCAGCTCAACCTGTTGTACCTGACGCTACAGGTCCATTAGTACCTGAAGTGATTGAAGCGCAAAGTACCGAAGTGAAAGTAGCGGCTGCACAAGCTGCGGATTCTGGTGCGTCTCAACAAGTACCTGTTGTTGATCAAGATCCTGCAGAGCTGGAACTAACCGATTGGTGTATTCACGTGTTCGGCTCTTTCTTGAGCGTGTACGAAACGCAGTGGGAATATCAGTACGGTAGTGAGCCAAGCGGTAAGTTCATTGAGTTTGCCAACTCTGTTGATTCAGACGGCCTTAACCGCGTTTTAATGCACTGCCACGAACGTATTCAGCTTGGCAACAGCTGGCCGCCGCAAATGGGTGAGCTGTGGATCCTGAAAGATTCTTTAACTGAAGAAGAGTTGCTGGATAGCCGTATCCGTGTGTTGTCTCGCACCGCTGCCAACAAAATTGAAAAATGGCTGATTCAGAACAAACTGTATGACTTGAAGCGTACGGCTGAAAACAAGCTGGATGGTCTGTTTAAGAAGTACTACTTGGAAGCAAAACGTTTAGATGAGAAAGGCATGCTGGAAACGGAGTTGCCGCAATTCCTGCTTGCCGCTAACTCAGTGAAAAACCTAAACGATTTAAAACGTGAAGAGTACGAAAGCCAGCACGGCAAAGCGATTAACCCAAGAATCCAGCGTATTCTGAACAGTAAAAAGTAACCGTCTACCCGCTGCCTGTTAGAAGAAAACAGAGTTGCAATTACCCGGTTAACAGATACAAAAATGCCAGCTATCAAGCTGGCATTTTTTATGAATTCTAACGAACTCTTTAACGACTATCCGACCGTTATTTACGATCGTTTTACTGATTGATTACAGTAGGTGAATAGTTGCGTTTAGAGAGAAAACGCCTGCGTCGTCATCTTTCATTTTGAAGTTTTGGTAGCTAGCGCCTACAGATAGTGGACCGAAGATGAAGTATTCAGCGCCTACAGCGTACATGATATCAACGTCGTCTTGCTTGAAGTTATCGCCTTTCACTTCGTATGAGTGA
Source organism: Vibrio sp. 10N.222.51.C5 (assembly GCF_041474575.1). NCBI lineage: Bacteria > Pseudomonadati > Pseudomonadota > Gammaproteobacteria > Vibrionales > Vibrionaceae > Vibrio > Vibrio sp. 10N.222.51.C5. The sequence goes on along the minus strand of NZ_JBFRUJ010000050.1, from coordinate 75,230 downwards.
AGACCACCCTTCGCGTATACGTGAAGAGGACCGAAGTCGATGCTTGGTTTGATCGCTAGGTAAGCAGTGCTTACGTCAACACCTTGTTTATCACGGTTGCCGTAGCTAACGTTGTCGAAAGAACCTAGATCCCAGTAACCCGCTTCAACACCGATTAGTGGAAGGATACCTGTACCTACGTGGATGCCCACCGCGTTTTCATCTTCACCAGCGAATGAGTTTTGACCACCCATTACACCGCCGTACAACCAAGAATCAGCCATTGCTGTTGAAGATGCACCTAGTAGTGCTAGTGCCAATAACGTTTTTTTCATATTCGACCTTTTTCGTCCTAGTGGCAGGCCTTGAGTGGTAATAAATTGCCACCAAGTCGCCCTGTATGTAATAACTATTCAATTAGTAATGCAATAAGCAAGATTTATACCCAAACCTTGCCATTGCGTCTAGCTTTATTCCTTTAGCAAGCATCAATCGCGTTTTTAACACGCTTATCTGATACTGGGTAAGGCGTACCGAGCTGCTGTGCGAAGAAGCTTACACGAAGCTCTTCTATCATCCAACGCACCTCTTTTACATTTTCTGGAACCGCGATCCCTTTTGGAATTTTATTCAGCAGTTCTTTGTAATCATTCATTACTGACTCAACTTTGATCATGTGAAGACGATCTTTGTTCGGGTCAATTGGCAGTTTTTCCATGCGGCGTTCAATCGCTCTCATATAGCGTAGAATATCCGGCAAGCGTTTCCACCCACATTCTGTGGCAAAACCCTTAAAAATCAAACCTTCTACTTGAGCTTTTATGTCAGAAAGTGCGAATGCCATAGAAAGATCCACGCGTCCTTTCAGCTTTTTACTGATGCTGAATGCCGTGGTTAGGATGGTTTCAACCTGTTGAGCAATCTCTACTACGGTATCACCCAGCTCTGCACGTACGTGTTCTTTCAGAGCTTCAAACTGCTCTGGTTCCCAAACCAAACCGCCCTTCTCTTCAATCAGCTTATCAATACCACAAGCGATACAGTCATCGATAAGATCGAGTACCTGTCCGTATGGGTTGAAGTACAAGCCAAGTTTCGATTTGTTCGGCAGGTTCGAGTGCAAGTATTTGATCGGTGATGGCACGTTCAACAAGATTAAACGACGCTGACCCGATTTCATTGCCGAGATTTGCTCTTGCTCGGTTTCGAACAGTTTGATCTCTACGCTGTCTTTGGTATCCACCAGCGCAGGGAAGGCTTTAACATCGTAGCCACCACGTTTCTGTTGGTAGACTTTTGGTAATTCACCAAAGCTCCACGTGTGCAGGTTCTGCTGCTCGATATCGTCGTCTGCCACTTTAGAAAGCGTTTCTTGAACCTTGTCTTTCAGGCTCTCTTTCAACTCATGCAGATCTTTCTGTTCTTTCAGCTTACGCTTGCGATGATCTACAGCGCGGAATGTTACCTTTAAGTGCTCTGGAATCTGGTCTAACTTCCAGTCATCACGTACCACTTCCACACCCGTCATGCGGCGTAGCTCTTTCTCAAGAGAATCCAGTAACGGTGCTTCAAGCGGTGTCACACGTGCCAAGAATGCATCTGCGTAGTTTGGCGCAGGTACAAAGTTACGGCGTAGCGTTTTAGGTAACGACTTAATCAAGCTAATTACTAGCTCTTGACGTAGACCCGGGATCTGCCAATCAAAACCGTTCTGGTCGATCTGGTTCAAGATAGGCAGCGGAATGTGTACCGTTACACCATCGTTATCGTCGCCCGGCTCAAATTGGTAACTCAGCTTGAGCTTGATACCGTTTTGGTGCCAGAAGTTCGGGTAATCCAGATCGGTAACGTGGCTAGCATCACCGCGGAACAGCATCGATTTTTCAAAGTTAAGCAGCTCAGGGGTTTTCTGACTGGTCTTCTTCCACCATGTATCAAAGTGACGGCCAGAAACCGCCTCTTCACCAACACGCTGGTCATAGAAATCGAACAGTTCATCATCGTCGATCAAGATGTCACGACGACGCGATTTATGCTCTAGCTCTTCGACTTCTTGTAGAAGCTTACGGTTCTGCTTGAAGAAAGCGTGTTTGGTTTCCCACTCACCTTCTACTAATGCACTACGTACAAACAACTCACGGCTGACGGTTGCATCAATCGCGCCGTAGTTCACAAGGCGCTTAGGTACGATTGGGATTCCGTAAAGCATCACTTTTTCGTGTGCCATTACCGCTGCTTGTTTCTTCGACCAATGTGGTTCGCTGTAACTGCGTTTAATCAGGTGTTTCGCTAGCGGTTCAATCCATTCAGGTTGAATCTTCGCGATAACACGGCCCCAAAGTTTTGAGGTTTCTACCAGCTCCGCAGACATGATCCACTTAGGCTGTTTCTTAAATAGGCCAGACGCAGGGAAGATGTGGAAGCGTGCATTACGTGCACCTTGATACTCATTCTTCTCTTGGTCTTTCATACCAATGTGCGAAAGCAGACCTGATAGCAGTGACATGTGAATGCCATCGTAGCTGCCCGGTTCTGTATTCAACTTAGTATCTAGCTCACGCATTGCTTGGTGAATTTGGAAGTACACATCTTGCCATTCACGGATACGTAAATAGTTGAGGTAATCTTGCTTACACTGTTTGCGGAACTGGTTACTCGACAATGCTTTTTGCTGCTGCTTGATGTAATCCCATAAGTTCACAAACGTGATGAAGTCAGACTCTTTATCGAAGAAACGCTTGTGCTTGTCATCAGACGATTGTTGCTTATCTGATGGACGCTCACGCGGATCTTGAATCGACAACGCAGACGCGATCACCATCACTTCGTGTAGGCATCGGTTACGTGGCGCTTCAATTACCATACGCGCTAAACGTGGATCGATAGGCAGTTTTGCCAGCTTACGACCAATCGCGGTTAGCTTCTTCTTGTCGTCGCCGTGGTTCTTGTTTTTGTTCGCTGACGGTTCAACGGTGGCGATCGCACCAAGCTCTTCAAGCAGCCTTACACCGTCTTGAATGTTGCGCTTATCGGGCGCTTCAACAAATGGGAACGCTTGAATATCGCCTAGGCCTAGCGCTGTCATCTGAAGGATAACCGATGCTAGGTTAGTACGAAGAATCTCTGGGTCAGTAAACTCTGGGCGTGACTCGAAATCTTCCTCAGAGTACAAACGAATACAGATACCTTCTGCAACACGACCACAACGACCTTTACGCTGGTTTGCACTCGCTTGAGACACTGGCTCAATCGGTAGACGTTGTACTTTAGTACGATAGCTGTAGCGGCTAATACGCGCCGTACCCGGGTCGATAACATACTTGATGCCCGGAACGGTTAACGAGGTTTCTGCCACGTTGGTTGCCAGAACGATGCGTCGACCAGTATGAGACTGGAAGATACGGTTCTGCTCACCCGCCGATAGACGCGCGTAAAGCGGGACAATTTCGGTATCACGAAGGTTGCGTTTACTTAATGCATCTGCGGTATCACGAATTTCTCGCTCACCGTTCATGAAGATCAAGATATCGCCAAGGCCTTCATCACACAGCTCATCAACGGCTTCAAAGATGCCTTCGATTTGGTCGCGGTCTGAATCACTTTCATCACCACCGAATGGGCGGTAACGCGTATCAACTGGGTAAGTACGACCAGACACTTCAATGATCGGTGCATTGTTGAAGTGCTTAGAGAAACGCTCTGGATCGATGGTTGCCGACGTGATGATCACTTTCAGATCAGGACGCTTTGGCAGTAACTCTTTCAGGTAACCCATGATGAAATCGATGTTCAGGCTACGTTCGTGCGCTTCATCGATAATGATGGTGTCGTACTGATTTAAGAAACGGTCGTGTTGAATCTCCGCCAGTAGAATACCGTCGGTCATCAGTTTGATTTGGGTATTGTCAGAAATCTGGTCGTTGAATCGAACCTTATAACCAACGAACTCACCCAGCTGTGTTTCCATCTCTTCAGCAATACGGTTCGCAACCGAACGCGCCGCAAGACGACGGGGCTGAGTGTGACCAATTAAGCCAAAGCGGCCGCGGCCAAGCTCAGAACAGATTTTTGGTAGCTGAGTGGTTTTACCCGAACCCGTTTCACCCGCCACGATAACCACTTGGTTTTCAGCGATGGCTTTCGCGATGTCTTCGCGCTTTTGGCTAACCGGGAGAATTTCTGGGTATTCAATCGTTGGTTTCTGTGCCGCGCGCTGAGTTGCCGTCATCATTGACTTAGCAATGTCTAACGCAATCTCATCAAAGACAGCGTGCTTAGCTTGTTCGTTCTTAATTTTACTCGCACCAGCAATTCGCTTACTCAAACGGAAGCGATCGCGCATCATACATTCGTTGAGCGCTTTACGAAGAGAGGCTGGGCTATTCTGAGATGATTTGTTGTTTGTCGCTGATTGTTCAGCAGATTTTTTCGATGCAGCTTGGTTTGGTTTCGCTTTGCTCTGTGAAGAACTTGGCTGTGCTGCATTCTTGTTGTTATCTGCTTTTTCCGGAGACGAAGTCAAAGCGTGTCCTATTCTTGTACTTATTAAACTCGCGCGATTATATCACAAGTCTCAAACAAAAAAGCCTGACAGCAAAGGGAAAACCTTTAGCTATCAGGCTGATTAATCTCGCTAACACTCGCAGGAGCTATGAAAGCGCGGTCAAATGTAATTCGTACTTAGTCAACTCTGGTTTAAAGCTAACGTTAAAAACTGCGCTTAAAACTCATATTGGAAGTAAACCGTGTTGTAGTTACTACCGCCTTTGATACGACCATACTGAGAGGATTTTTCAAAGATTGCAGAACGGTGATGCAATGAATAACCGAACCATAAGTTGTTCAAGTCATTCTTACCAATCAAGTCGCCAACGTTGACATCGAATGAGAAGTCTAAGTAGTTCAATAGATGGCTTGCTGTGTAGCCTTTACGCTCCATCTCAGAGCCTTCGATGTAGGTAATCGAATCGATGTAAGACATACCTTCTGCCACACCAACACGCCACTGAGTTGGCCAATCAAAGGTGTAATACGCTTTGATTGCGATAATGTATTCGGTGCTGCTTGATTGAACGTCTGAGCTCCAGTGGTGGGCAATACCTGGGGTCAAATAGATATCCAATGGCAAGCCGAAGATCTCATCAGTTAATGGGTGTCCATAGAAGAACGAGGTCAACTGGTTGTTGTATTCGTCTTTTTCTCTATTGAACTTCATGATGTCACCAATATTGGATGGCGTTCCCCAGCCGTGTGCGACACGTAAGTAAGGCGCATTGCTCAGTTTAGGTTTTGGCGCTTTCTCTTTGTCGTTAAAGAAACCAAAGCCAAGGTACAATTCCCCCTGATAACGGTCTTCAACAATCGAAGAATCGTAAGCGTTATCGTCCAATCGAGTCACACTGGTTGAACCCAATAAGTACAAGTTAGAAACCACATGGTAACGCGTTTCAACACCAACATTTAAGTCAACACCAGCACCAATGGTTTCATTAGATGCGGAGTAATACTCACTGTTGAAATCAGCACTTTTATAACGCAGCGTCGCGCTCGGGTAAAACTCCCAATCTCCAGTTTCATACTTGGCTTTAGCTCGTAAGTTACCGTGGAAGTTGTATTCACTGTCGCTCATTAACTCCGTCTCGACAAACCAAGAATCATCAAGTTGGTAGGTCAGTTGAGCACCAAAGTCCGCCGTATCGCCTTCAATCGCGTTCTGCTCAGATGCAGGAATATCAATAAAGCGCATGCGAGAGATAGCATTGAAAGACCACTTCTCATCGTCAGTTTGATAGAGGTATGCCCCCATCTCAGTACCGTCAATAAACACATAATCGTTCTTGAAAAACAGCATCGGTACGAATGAGCTAACCGATTGGTCGCCACCAGACGTGTCATAAGGGATGCTTGCTGTACGGAACATTGCAGCGATGCCCCACTCTTGCTCTTCAGCGGCCCACGCATTAGCACTTACGAAAATGCCACTTAGGAAAGCGCTACCTAGTAAAACCAATCCAGATGAAGGAAGAGTCGGTAAATATTTGAGCTTCATTCTTGTGTAATTACTCTTTGAAAAAAATATTGTTTTACTGATTAGACATTTATTAACCATGACGGCTAACTATTTTTAGGTTTGCTCGGCATTGACCGTTACAATGTAGAATATTCTCGGTTAAATGAAAGTATTGTGAAAGTCTCCGAATTACAAAACATTATAGATCACTTACCCAAAGATTCCGATCCAGATATTGTTATGGGTGAGGCGTGGTTGCCTGAGCGTTTGGTGGATACCAACCTAGACGGTGACATGCTATTTCTTGAATTCGATAATGCCCCTGAAGACAATCAAGGGGATGAAGAAGGCCGTGGCTTTGTTGAGCACGAGATTGCTATGATTCGAGAAAAGCTCGAACTGTTATTAGACGAGCCTTCCGATACCAAGACCAAAGCCGATGCCCTATTGGCAATATTTCTAATGGGCCATGAACTTTCTAGCTCAGAAGTTATCGAAGTTCTTGAATCAACAGAATCTGAAACGACAGAGCCTGAGATTACAGAGCATAATCAACAGAATCTGACTCAGTAGAATTTGAAGCATCAACGCTTGGAACCACAAAGCCAGACACGAACAAGCTCGAAACAAAAGAACACCACGACGACTAGCCACCAACGATTTTAGGTACCGTATTGAAACCCTCTACGACATCATCTCTTCCCCTGTTACTCGCCGGACCCATTTTAAGAAAAACCACCGCGACTGAAGTAGTACTTTGGTTAGCCACCAGCTCGCCTCTTACAGGCAGAGCCGAGCTTCATACTCAAGAAATAGACGATTCTGAAGCAGCACAAGACCAGCCGTTTTATACCTCATCGCTTGAAGAACATGATTCGATTCAAATCGGTACACATGCGTGGATAACGCTAATTCGCTTACAAGGTGAGTTTCCGACTAATACGCTGCTTGAATATGACATTCACACAGAGTCAGGTTCACTAAAAGAGCTCGCCCCTCACCTTGTTTACAACGGTAAATCTCGCGTTGAGTTTAAGATATCGACCTCAGCTGATTACATTCTTCATGGCTCTTGCCGCAACCCGCATCATCCAAGCAAAGACAGCCTAGTTGCAGCCGATAACAAGATGGCCGATCAAACCGTCGCTGAAAGACCCGACATGCTGATGATGAGCGGCGATCAGATCTACGCCGACCATGTGGCAGGCCCAACACTTGATGCTATTCAACAAGTGATTCACCTGCTTGGCCTTGTAGGCGAAAGCTTACCGACTGACTCGCAAATTAAACAAATCAACAACAGTGACGCTCTGTATAACAGTGAATACCACTTATACCAGCGTCATCACTATTTGCCGCACCACACAGCTTCAGAATCCATGCTCGATAAGTTATTCCCGAACCGTGGCGTGCCGATTTTTAGCTCTACCGATTGTGAAAACCACTTGGTCACGCTGTCTGAGTTTATCGCGATGTACTTATTGGTTTGGTCTCCGACACTGTGGCAATGCGTCAATCGAGAGCGTTTAATTGAGAATAACTTCACTCAAGGTGGACGCCAATTAACACCGACTGAGCAGCAACAATGGCGTGATGAAAGCGTCATCATGGATGATTTCATTGCTGGCTTACCGCAAGTGCAACGTCTGTTCGCGCATATTCCAACGTACATGATCTTTGACGATCACGATTTGACGGATGATTGGAACCTTACCGTGGGTTGGGAACATGCCGTCGACCAAAACCAGTTCGCCACTCAAGTAATAGGTAACGGCCTCGCGGCTTACTGGATGTGTCAGGGTTGGGGTAACAAACCGGAGAGCTTCGACGAAACGTTTATCGAGCAAGCAAAACAGCTTTTTGTCGATCAACCGCTCATTGCTAAACAACCGCGTATTAGTAAACAAACTCATAATGAAGCCGGCAATGCAGCGACTACTCACTCTATTGGCAACATCGAGCCAGACAAGCATCAAGCCTTTATTGAGATGCTGAGTCGCTTTGAAGAGTGGCATTACATAATAGATACCTCACCCAAAGTCATTGTGTTGGATACTCGTACGCGTCGTTGGCGTTCAGAGTCACGCATGAACAAGCCTTCAGGTTTAATGGACTGGGAAGCCTTGATTGAGTTTCAACATCAGTTAATGAATCAAGATAAAGTGGTGATCGTTTCTGCTGCACCGATGTTTGGCGTGAAGTTTATTGAAACACTGCAAAAGATGGCGACCACAATCGGCAAGCCATTAGTGATTGACGCTGAAAACTGGATGGCACATCCGGGCAGTGCTAATACGCTGATCAGCATCTTTACCCATACCAAAACACCGACCAACTTCGTGGTACTTTCTGGCGATGTTCACTACTCCTTCGCTTATGACATCAAGCTTAGGTATCGTCGCAACAGCCCGAACATCTATCAAATCACCTGCAGTGGTATTAAAAATCAGTTCCCTGCTCCGCTGCTTAAATTCTGCGATGTATGGGACCGCCTGTTATACAGCCCTCGCTCAGTTTTGAACTACTTCACTAAGCGTAAACGCTTGAAGATCGAAAAGCGAAGCCCTGACAATCAGACCTTCTATCGCCTTTCAAACCGCAGTGCGATTGGAGAATTGAGGCTAGACACTGATGGGAAACCGCAATCGATCACGACACTCAGTGGCGACGGTAAAATTACCCGTTTCCCAGAGCCCGATTGATAAAATGCTCCTTATCGCTCGCGTATCCGTAATGTCAGTTTTTAGTAAAGACGCTTGCGATCACACTCTGTAGACCCAATAGTTATGCTTATGGTTATAGTTGATAGCTATCAGCGTTACGGAACTCGATACAAATTTTAACTGGAGCTCGTTATGTTCAATTCTCTCACATCAATGTTTAAACAATTGATTGAAGGCCAGGACCTAAGCAAAAACCAAGGCACATCACCTAATATCGCCATCGCGAGTTTGTTGTGTGAAGTCGCGGGTGCCGACCATCAGATCAATGAATCAGAAAGAGTCGCTAAGCTACAGCTTCTGCAGCGTTTGCTGGATTTAGATGAAGAACAAGCAAAGGTACTGCTCGCGCAAGCAGAGCCGAAAGTAGAGCAATCAGTATCGCTGTATGACTTTACATCGCAACTCAGAGACCTATCTCAGCCAGTGCGAATCGACTTAATCAAAGCGATGTGGGAAGTAGCGCATGCCGACGGGGAAATTGACCCTATCGAAGATTCTGTGATCCGTAAAACAGCAGAACTGCTCTACGTCGACCACTGTGACTTCATCAAGAGTAAGTTAAGTGTTTTAGGCGAAAATTAGTGCCTGAAATAATGAATTGGAAACTGAAATAAATAAAAGCGACGGGTTAAGAAACCGGTCGCTTTTTTGAATCGGTAAACTGAAAGCTGACTAAACAGGGCTGAGAGGAGCTAAAAATTTAGCTACAACATAGTTAATGTGAGTTTCGCAAGATTATAAGCATCGACATAACCCGAGTGCTGACGACCTTCCCACTCAATATTTTTGGCTTCTTGAGCAGCGCGGTGACCAATGCGTTTGTCTTTCAAGCGATTCTGAACACGGTAAAGCGTTGCGATGTTTAAGAACTCGCTAAACGGAGGCTCGATGCCTTTTTCAATACACTCTTTGTGTAAGATAAGGTCGTCACGTCCCCACGCTGCGTAGATTTTTTTGGGACCACCAAAGTTCTTAATCATCGACTTGATGACAGACTCTAATGGGCGACCCTGCTTTTCGATTTTACGAGGTGTAATGCCCGTTAACTCGGCACAGAATAGAGAGACTTCGTCTTTCTCTGGCTTAACGTAGTATTGTGCTCGCTTCACGATAGTACCGGATGCTAGATCAATCTCAGCAAGACCAACTTCAATGATCTCTCCTGTTGTTCCCACACCGTCTTCGCTCCAACAGCACATTTCCAAATCGAAACACACAACTCGATTGTGATTCATACGTCGCCTAATTCTCTCGTCAAAAATTTTGTGAAATTGTACATGAGCCCAATACAGAACTCGACCCTAGTTGTATCAAGTGCTCATTTAGCCTGCAATTGTCACTCGATTTCGGCCATTCGACTTACTTTGATAGAGCATACTGTCTGTTTTTTGCAGAATCTCTTCCGTGTTTTCATTAGCGTAAATAGCAGCACCAATACTCAAAGTACAACTGAGCTGTCGACCTTTGTGCTCACAATGAGACTGGCTCACTGTTCTTAGAGTACATTGTAAGTATCGTTCTAGGGCTTCATGGTTTGTAATACTAGAAATGATACAGAACTCATCTCCACCTATACGAAACAGGTTATCCCCCTCTTTCAAGCTCACTGAAATCAATTTAATTACATGAATGAGTAAAGCATCCCCTGCAGGGTGACCGAATTGGTCGTTAATGCCTTTGAACTTGTCGACATCAAATCCGATGAGACTAAAGGGTTCATTTCGCTGTATCGCTTTATCTAACATCTTATTGAAAGCACGTCGGTTATAAACCTCGGTCAGGCTGTCGTGGTTGGCTAGAAAACGAAGCTCTTCTGTTCTTTTATCAAGCATTTGATACAAGCGCTCTTTCTCTCGGATTTGCATATTAACGATATACGCCAACAGCAATGAGATAGTTGTTCCGACTAACGCGATTCCGGTTAATACCAGATAACCATAGAAAGAGATGCATGAATCTATTTTGTAATCGACCTTCCAATCTCGATTGGTCAGTGAGATTGTTTTGGTAATGTGGTGCCCAGATACCGCTTCATAACCCTCGGTTTCAAACAATATTGGGGAGTCTTCTGCTTCGAAACCCGTATCGGTAACACGAATATAGACATCCATGTCTCCCACTGCCGAAGCCAGTAGATTTTCAAAGTAGTAAGTCGTTCGAACCACACCAATCACAACGCCAAGTAGATTATCGCTTTCGCCTTCAAACACAGGGTGATAAACCAACATGCCGGTCTTTGGTGTATTTTGATCTAAGCCGTCTTGAAGCAAGCGAACTTTGTCTGAAATATTCGCTTTACGTGTCTGTTTAATATTATCTAAAACCAGCTTGAAGCGCTCACGAGAAAAATAAAAGCCAAGTACATTGTCGTTTGCTTGTGTGTTGGGATACAGGTCACTAGCAATGAACGCCGGCTCACCATCTAAGATGTAACCAAAGACTTTGGCTTCGTGTTTTGGAATAGTGAACAGCTCGCAAGACGGGTATTTTTCTTTCATCTTAGCGGTATGCTCGGCAATCTCGTCTGCTGCCACTTTTTGCATCCACTGCAAGCCAATTAGACTTTTTGAAACATTAATCGTTTGTTGTGCAAAACGATCAAACTTATCCCAGTTTTCAGGATCATTTGCGTAGAAAAAATTAGCACCAGAACCAATGTAAGCCACGTCATTAGCGATAAACGCTTCCAAACTCAGTGTCTGGTGAGTAGCAAAGCTATCCAAATTCATATTTAACGCGCGGTTTTGGTTTAACGCGACTAATATAAAACACAACACAGTAATCAAAAAACTGACCAAAAATACGACCAATGGGAGAGTTCGTCTCTTCAACCCTGTAAGTGGGTCGGTAGTTTGCGGCATGTGGCTTCCAAATAGTCTCTAATGAGTTAAAAGTATATAACGGAAGGGAATCATGCTCCATTTCTGTTTAGTCTTAAAACTGACATAAAACGGGCATTGTTTACCTTGCCCTCACATCGACGACCAATATTCGACCGAATCTCGACTAAATTTCAAGCTAACACACCAAAAACCCACTTGATTAAAAACATTAAATACCACTCTTAAGCCTTGAATATGCTAGTATCCATCCATATTTATAGCTTGAAAGTGACCGTTTCGGCTTAGTGCCAATGAGTTTCTTTCCAACCTGTATATTCCTTTGAACCGACGAATATACCGTTAAATCAATTTTAAAGAGAAATCACTATGATCGTTGATTTGAACCTAATCCCACAAACGTTTGATATGCTTCACGCAGGCCTAACTGCATCAAGCGTTTTACTACTGTTAATTGCCGTTTCTCGTAAAACCAAAGTGGTTGAGAAAGTCGTAGAAAAACCAGTAGAAAAGATCGTTGAAGTTGAAAAGCCAGTTGAGAAAATTGTCGAAGTAGAGAAAGTAGTTGAAGTTGAACGTGTGATCGAAAAAGTAGTAGAAGTTGAATCTAAGCTGGCAACAGCACCAACAGATTCTGCAATGCAACTACTGTCTATCATGCAGCAAGAAGCTCGTTTAATTGACTTCCTAAAAGAAGACCTAACGTCATTCTCTGATGAAGAAGTTGGCGCAGCAGCTCGTGTTATTCACACTGGCGGTCAAAAAGTATTAGCCGATTACGTAACGCTGTCTCACATCCGCACTGAAGATGAAGAAACACGTATCACTATTGCTGAAGGTTTCAACCCTCAAGAAATTCGCCTAACTGGCAACGTAACGGGTAACGCACCATTCAACGGCACATTGGTTCACAAAGGTTGGAAAGCAACTAACATGAACCTGCCTAAGCTTGCTGAAAACTACGATGCATCTGTAATTGCACCGGCAGAGGTGGAGCTATAATGGAACACCAAAACCATTCTTCATCGCAAGAGCATTCACAAGAACATCAGGCGCCTAAGTTCAGTGTTGGTATCGATTTAGGTACAACACACTGCGTTTTGTCTTACATCGACACAAGCAATGAAGACGCTCGCGTTGAGGTGATGCAAATCCCTCAACTTACGGCTCCTGGTACGGTAGAAACTCGCAGCCAACTAGGCTCGTTTCTATACCAACCGCACGAACACGAAATGAACTCAGGTTCTCGCGTTCTACCTTGGTCATCTGAGCCAAAAGCACTGGTTGGTGCTATTGCTCGTAACCTTGGTTCGAAGACCCCTATTCGCTTGGTCGCTAGCGCGAAATCTTGGTTATGCCACAGTGGTGTAAACCGTCGCGACGCATTTCTTCCTGCAGGCAGCCCTGAAGAAGTTGAAAAAGTATCGCCACTTAAGACCACTGAACTGTACCTTGAGCACCTTAAAGATGCTTGGAATCACGCGAATCCAGAACACAAACTGGCAGACCAAGATGTAACGATTACCGTCCCTGCTTCGTTTGACCCTGCGGCTCGTGACCTAACGGCAGAAGCTGCACGTAATGTGGGCTTCACTCACCTGACTCTTCTAGAAGAACCACAAGCCGCACTTTATAGTTGGATTGATAACAGCAACGACACATGGCGTGATGAAGTAGACGTTGGTGACATCGTGCTTGTTGTCGATATCGGTGGTGGCACAACTGACCTTTCTTTAGTTGAAGTAACACAAGACGATGGCAATCTAAGCCTGAACCGTATCGCAGTAGGTGAACATATCCTACTTGGCGGCGACAACATGGACTTAGCTCTAGCGTATCGTCTGAAGATGAAACTGGCTCAAGAAGGCAAAGAACTGGCTCCTTGGCAGGTTCAAGCAATGACTCACGCATGTCGTGATGCGAAAGAAGCACTGCTTAACGATGCTGAACTGCAATCTGTTCCTATCGTTGTTCCAAGCCGTGGTTCTAAACTGCTTGGCGCAACACTGAAAACAGAACTGACTCAGCAAGAAGTTCAACAAACATTAGTGGACGGCTTCTTCCCTAAAGTTGCTGTAACTGAGCACCCTGTACAAAAGACGCGTGGCGCACTGACTCAAATGGGTCTGCCTTACGCTCAAGACGCAGGTATTACTCGTCACATTGCCGCATTCCTTTCTAAGCAAGCGAATGCGCTTTCTGGAAATAGCGAAACGGCTCAGCAAGATTTCAACCCGTTTGCAAACATGCCCGGTATGCCCGGTACGCAAGGGTCAGAAGCGCCAGCGGCAGACTTCATCAAGCCAACAGCAATCCTGTTCAATGGTGGTGTTCTAAAATCGAACCTACTTGCTGATCGTCTTTCAGATACGATCAACGAATGGTTGATCAATGCTGACGAAGAGTTCGCAAAACAGCTTTCAGGTTTAGATTTAGACCTAGCGGTTGCAAGTGGCGCTTCATACTACGGCGCAGTTCGTCGTGGCCAAGGCGTTCGTATCCGCGGTGGTATCGCTTCTTCTTACTACGTAGGAATTGAAAGCGCGATGCCAGCTATCCCAGGTATGGCTCCTCCGATGGAAGCTTTGTGTGTTGCACCATTTGGTATGGAAGAAGGTTCAAGCGTACAAGTACCTAGCCAAGAATTCGGTCTAGTGATTGGTCAGCCAGTACACTTCCAGTTCTTCGGTTCAACCATTCGTCGTGAAGATGAAGCGGGTACGCACCTTGATCACTGGGCGCCTGAAGAGCTTGATGAGCTTCCTGAAATCCAAGTGACATTGCCGGTTTCTGAAGGCCGTCGCGAAGGTGAAGTGGTTCCAGTGACTTTGGCTTCTCGCGTTACTGAGCTAGGCACCTTACACCTAGAAGCGATTGCTACTGACAACGGTCAGAAGTGGCACGTTGAGTTCGATGTTCGTGAAGACTCGAATAACGACTCAAACGAACAAGCATAATGAATCAACGGCACCTTAGCGGGTGCCGTTACTTTATCAATGCATTTCTCAATCTAGTCCTGCCTGTTTCTCAGGAATGACGTTTACGAATAACAACAATAAGACCAAAGCTATCAAAAAACTGGTCATCACTCTGGAAGAATAAGGTTTTGTATGGCAACTCCTCGTTTTTTAGTCGGCATTGACTTAGGTACAACCAATACGGTTGTCGCTTACTGTGAAATCAACGACGACCTACAACATGCTCCCGTTTCTCTTTTCGATATTGACCAACTCATCGGCCCCGGTGAAGTGGTTCGCAAGCCCTTACTCCCATCCTTTCGTTACCACCCAGCACAAGGTCAAATCTCCCCTTCTGACCTGACGATGCCGTGGGAACCAAGCCCAGTAAAAGGCGATATCAAAAACGTTATCGTCGGTGAATGGGCTCGTGAACTGGGTGCGAAGGTAGAAGGCCGCCAAGTATCGAGTGCGAAGAGTTGGCTGTCACACCAAGCGGTGGATCGTAGCTCAGATATTCTACCTTGGGCTGGCGCAGCGGATGTCGATAAAGTATCGCCAGTTGTCGCGAGTGCGAGCTATCTGAATCACATTCGCCAAGCATGGAACTACCGCAATCCAAGCAACAAGCTTGAAGATCAAGATGTTGTTGTAACGGTTCCTGCATCATTCGATGAGACAGCACGTAAGCTGACACTTGAAGCGGCAGAGCTTGCTGGCTTAGGTAAGATTCTATTACTCGAAGAGCCTCAAGCGGTTTGTTACGACTGGTATGCTCGTCACCAACAAACTGCTGCCGAAGAGCTTCAACAGATCCCATTGATCTTAGTGTGTGATGTCGGCGGTGGTACTACCGACTTGAGCTTAATTGAAGCCAGCTTCAATGAGAATAGCGATGCAGATAATGCTGGTCATAGCGAGCTAGCACTCGACCGTATCGGTGTTGGCGAACACTTAATGCTAGGTGGTGATAATCTAGATTTGGCCCTTGCCCACCTTGCAGAGCAACGCTTCAATCAAAACAAAAAGCTGAATGCCTCAAGCTTAACCAAGCTTATTCAACAAACTCGCGCCGCAAAAGAGAGCCTACTTTCTGCTAACGCGCCAGACGATGTGAAGATCACCATGCTGGGCAGCGGCTCAAAGCTACTTGGCGGTACCAAGAGTATTGGTTTAACGAAACAAGAAGTTCATCAGATTGCACTGGAAGGTTTCTTCCCGCTTTCTGAGTTTGCTGAAACACCCGACAAACGCCGCAGTGCTGTGGTTGAGTTTGGTCTGCCTTACGTGGCTGACCCTGCGGTGAGTAAGCACGTTGCAGAATTCCTAGCAACGCACCAACAAGTGTCTAAAGCCGCATTGGAAAACTCAGACTCTATTGAGTTCGATGACACCAAACCTGCAATTCCAGTTGGCGTGCTGCTCAATGGTGGTGTGTTTAACAGTGAACTGGTAACAGAGCGAATTACTCAGCTACTGGGCAACTGGAACGGTTCTCCTATCACAGTGCTTGATAACCCTCATCCAGATTGGTCTGTTGCCCTTGGCGCGGTTGCCTTTGGTAAAGCACGCCGCGGTGCACAGCTGAAAATCGGTGGCGGTGCTGCCCGTTCTTACTTCTTGCATCTGCAAGAGAAAAACAAGATGGGTAAAGCGCTTTGTCTGCTTGCCAAAGGAACCGAAGAAGGCCAAGAGATACGCTTGAACAGCCGTCGTTTCTCGCTGACTTTAGGTGAGCCAGTACGATTTAATCTTCTGACTTCAACACACGATCAAATTGCTCATGACACCGCCATTCAAAACGGTGTGATGGTCAATGTGGATGCCGACTTGTTTTCCCCTCTCCCACCGTATATTTCTACGCTGGAAGGCTCAGGTACTGCAGAACTTCAAGCCAACCAAAAAGAGCGTGTTGAAGTACTGCTCGCTTGTCAGTTAACCGAAGTCGGCACATTGAAAATGGAGTGTGTGAGTATAGAAGATGACTCTAAGCGTTGGTTGCTCGAGTTTGAAGTAAGAAACAAGCAAGGTGATGAGTCTGATACCGCTAAACTTCACCCAAGACTGGATGAATGTAAGGAGTTGATTTCTCGTCTGTACAGCGGCAACAAGAAGAGTGCTGAATCAAAAGAGATCAAAACACTATCGAAAGATCTTGAGAAGCGACTCGGTAAGCGTGATGAATGGGATTTCACGACCCTTCGCCATCTGTTTGATACCTTTTCATTAGGTCGTAAACGCCGCCGTCGTTCAGAAGCACACGAGAAGAACTGGCTGCGTTTGGCGGGTTACTCGCTGCGTCCAGGCTTTGGCGATCCGACTGACTCATGGCGTATCGAACAAATTTGGGGCCTTTACCAACAAAACATTCAATTCCAGAACCACCAAGGTTGGACGGACTGGTGGGTATTCTGGCGTCGTGTTGCCGGTGGATTAAACCAAGAGCAGCAAGAGAGTATCTTGGCTGACATCGCTAAATACCTTCACCCAGGTGCAATGAAGAACCCTAAGACAGCCAAAGATGCGCAAGATAATGGTTATGAAGCCATGGTCCGTTTAGCGGCGTCACTTGAGCAACTTGAGGTTGAAGACAAAGTGCTGCTGGCAAGTTGGTTCTTAAGCAAAGCGATCAACCATAACCAATTTGAACAGGCTCACTGGTGGGCGCTAGGACGATTAGCATCAAGAACGCCTTTGTATGGCAGCCAACACAGCGTAATTCCTAGAGAGCAAGCTGAACAGTGGTTACCAAAACTGCTTGAACAGAACTGGCAGAAAGAGCAGATGATCGCCTTCGCAGCGGTGATGATTTGTCGAAAAACCGGTGACCGTCAGTTTGATATCTCTGACGACTATCGCAATCAAGTGATTGAGAAGCTTAAGCAAAGCAAGGTACCTGACTCATGGTTAACACTAGTGAGTGAAGTGACTGAGCTTTCTGAGAGTGAATCTAAGCGTGTGTTTGGTGATGCGTTACCAAGCGGATTAAGCCTAATCAATAACTAGGTTTGAAAACGATTAGCTTTCGTTGCTAATGGTAAAGAAGCTAGCAAGAAAAGAAAAAGCCACTTTCGATTCGTTGAAAGTGGCTTTTTTATTGGTGGCTTAAGGCTGGTATGTGTAATCGACTTATAGCTTTTTGGTTAAGAGCCTTAGCCGTGTTGCAGTTCATCATTGTTAATGTTTGGTTCCAGTTGGGTTGATAGGAAAATCCGTATTTTCATAAATGTCAGATAGTTTTTTCGGTTTATTCTCTTTTGCTCCTTTGTTCGATTGATTATGAGTTTCGCTTAAAAGCCATTCCTCATGCATTTTTGCTGAATCCAAAAACTCTGGATCCTCCATTGCTTCCTTGCGAAGTTTATTTACACGTTCGAGAGTATCCCAAATCATAATACTTCACCTCCACTAAGGCAGTAATATAAAGATAGCTCAACCCCATGAAACTTCAACTAACCCAATGAGATAGCGATCTCAATTTCGTAATTCACTCGCTTTAAATGAGTGGATATGGTCACTTTTAGTTGGGCTCAAATAGTGGGTCTTTCCCCATGATCTTCGAAGATCATTAGGCACAAAAAAAGCGAGCTCGATGCTCGCTTTTTGTTTATCTATCTGTTGCTCGGATTACCAGCACTAGCTCGATTAAATCACACCGAGGTTAAGCACGGTTACCAATTTTCACCTTGCCATTGGTAGCAAACCAAAGGGCTTCTGAACGACGACGACCGATTAGAATCGGGCCATCATCGTAGAACAAGAAGTTCTTCCAATGCTTCTTGAAAATCGCCCATTTGGTTTCAAGAACATTGTACTTTTCGTAACAAAAATAAACAGTTACGTCATCTTGCCAATCAATAAAGTTAAGAATCTCTTCTGGCATTTCAGGCTCATCCGCTTCCCAATGCGCCATCCAACTGATCTCTTCATTCCAGTTCGATGCTTTGCTTGGCCAGTCTTGCGAGCTCAGTCGTTCTGCGTCTGGGCTTTGAGGGCTCACGTTCTCTTTCCAGAACTGAGATGCTCTCGCCTGTGTCATTGGCTTAATCTTTTCCAAGTCCTCTGCCGGAAGCGGCATTGACTGGTGTGTGAAAATCCATTTTCTTTGGTATTCGTCCAAAGTTGTGTATGACATCAAAATTCCTCAAATATCTGCTCAGGCTGATGGATTTACCATGCCTATCTGTTCTTTTTGATGCAGCGGCGATTAGCAAAGCTTGATATACGCTGCGTCTAAATTTTGTTTACGTTTAAAAGCTATTTGCCTTTAACTAGTACTACGTCTTAGCAATATTGCCGCTAAATAACGCGTCTATCTTCCCAATTTGGGTTAACTAATGCTGTCAGTATATGGTCTTCCCATTTACCGTTAATCTGTAGGTAGTCTTTAGCAAAACCTTCTCGGACAAAACCAAGATGTTCTAATACGCCAGCACTGCGTTCGTTGTGAGGCATGTAGCCCGCCATTAAGCGGTGCATGTTCTGCACATCAAACATGTAGTCTTTGGCCATGTTCAAACCTCTGCGCATGTAACCGTGGCCCTGTGCACTTTGCGCCAATGAGTAACCGACATTACAAGCGTAGAACGGGAAACGAGACAAATTACTGAACGATATGGTGCCTAACATTTCATTAGAGTCAGCGTTAATCAGTAAACAGTAATAGCCTAGCCCCATTTTATGAAGCTCGTTTAACTTGATCAGTCGCTGCGCCCAACTCGCTCTATCAAAGAACGCGTCTTCGCGAATCGGTTCCCAAGGTTTCAGATACTCTCTGTTAACCTGAAAGTACTCGCTGATCATGCCAGCATCATCGATTTCAGCCGTGCGTAGAATCAGATTACCATCATGCTTATAAATGCGCTCTGGTGTACTCAAATCTTCCATAATCTTGTTCTTATTCGATCAGTTCTTTCTGATACCGTAATCACGAAGCTTATTCGCAATTGAGGTATGAGATACATTCAAACGTTTTGCTAGCTTACGGCTTGATGGGAAAGACTGATAAAGCTTCTCTAGAATCTGAGATTCATAGTCTTTCATGATTTCATCGAGCGAACCATCTAAGCTCAGGTTCGCCATTCCTGCCGTCATTGTTTCAAGCTGTGGCAAGTGGAATTGCTCAACCGTTAGCGTGTCTGAATCCAACTCTGTTAGTGCGCGTAGAACCATGTTGTCTAACTGACGAATGTTGCCCGGCCATTGGTAATTACCAAGCTGGTCGACTAACTCTTGAGTCAATTTTGGTTTTAACATACCTAACTGCTGCGCGTACTTTGCAACGAACAGTTCCAATAGCGGTGCTACGTCGTTTGAGCGTTCACGCAATGCAGGGATAGACAGAGTCAGTACATTCAAGCGGTAAAACAAATCTTCACGGAACGAACCCGAGTCGGCTAATTCAGAAAGACGGTGGCGCGTTGATGCAATAATACGAACATCAGCGTGCATCTCTTCTTCTTCACCAACACGACGGAATGAACCATCTTGTAGGAAACGCAGCAATTTGATTTGTAGATGCGGGCTCATCTCGCCAATTTCATCTAAAAATACCGTACCGCCATTCGCTTGCTCGAAAATGCCTTTATGACCTTGCTCATGGTTGAATGAACCCGGCGCATGACCAAACAATTCCGTTTCCGCTACGTCATCAGGCATCGATGCACAGCTTAGAATCAAGAATGGGAAAGACGATCGATTTGAACGGTTATGACACGCTTTCGCCAGCATCTCTTTACCCGTACCTGTATCGCCTTCAATTAATAGAGGCTGATCCAGCATAGCCAATTTCTTAGCTTGGCTGATCAAGGCTTTATGGCGATTAGAGACACCAACAAAGTGTTCAAAACCCAGGTTGTTCTGTTCTGGGATTGAATCTGGCGAGTTCATCTCTTGATTACAAGAACGAATCGTCATTACTGCGCTTGCCAGTACCGCTTCGTTGACATCACCACCAAGGTAAATCGGCAGGATCTCAATAGAGAAATCTAAGCCATCCAACACGACAACTTCACGATGGCGCGTTACATCGCCTTCGATCCAACGAGCAAAGTTAAAACTAGGAACAAACGTCGCGAGCGGTTCACCGATGACTTCATCTTCTTGTTTGTTGAAGAGGCTCAATGCGGCGTGGTTAGCCATATCGACTGAGCCTTTAAGGTCAATCGCAATCACAGGATCAGGTAGGTTTGCCAGCAGAGCAATCAGCTCTGTGTTATGCCTTTCGCTTGGCATAAATTGGATTTTACGTACATCCTTCACACCTGAAATTCGGCGAATTTCAGCCATAAGTTCACTAAAAGCATCAAAATCAATATCAGGGCAGTTTAGATAAATAATACCTTTAACATCAATTTCGATTCCTCTTAAATCAATGCTTTTTGAGGCCAAGATATCGAGCAACTCACGCGTTAAGCCGAGTCTGTCTTCACACAATACTTCAAGACGCACAAATAGTCCTATTATAGGTGTCAGGATAAGTTGACAGTAGTGTGGATTAAGCTCTGAGTTCAGTCAAGAAGAAGAGTAAACATATGTTTACTCTTCTTCTCAAACTATTGAGCTTCAAATGCTTTATTTAAGAGTGATACGCTTTATTTCAGATAGGACGGCTTTGCGGAGGTCTGCCAGTTTTACTTTTCGTTCGTTATGCCAAGGCATAGGACGCAGCAATGTCATGGCTTTTAAGCCCAGTCTTGCAGTAAGGATACCGACACCTAGCCCCTGCCCTGCTCGAGCAGAGACTTTGCCTGCAAGATCCATCGAGACGAGATCCATACTTGCATCAATCGCGAGCTCACTTGCTCCTGCAGCGGCCATGTTGATTAACACCAGTTTAAATAGCTTAATGCGAGACCAGTAGCCAAGCTCAATGCCATACACATCAGCAAGCTTGTCTATCATGGTGAAATTTCGCCAAGCCACCAACAACATATCAGCCGCCGCCAATGGACTCACCGCGACCAAAGCCGCCGATTCGGTCGAAAACTTAGTGACGATTTGAGTCGCTACTTTGTCTTGTTGACTCACGACTAACGCATCGTACATATCCAACACTTCTGCATCACTGTGTGCAGGGTTAATGCTGTTTCGCCACTTATCGTACGAAGGAGACTCAGCGATAATGCCGCCTTGCTTGGCGATGTTTTCACAGAACGCTTTGCCCTTGCCGACACTTTGACTTTGGAGTAGCTCTTCACTCTGCTCTTGCACACTAAAGTGATCTTTAAGTGAACGCAGTTTCCACAGCTCTTTGCCTATTGCGCCTAAACCCAATGAAGCAATGGCAGCAATGAAGCCTGCCCAACCTAACGCCAGCCAGTCAGCCGATTGAATCGCGGTAATGACCGAATCAATTGCCTGCCATCCAACTAGGCCAGAGAAAGCGACCAATAAACCCGTTCCAAACCACTTCTTCTTTTTGCTCGGTCGAATCACTTGTTCCAATTGCTGCTCAGCTTCACCATCAAGATCAGCTTTCACTTGCGGTGCGACAGGGACAAATTTCTCTTGCTCTGTGAACAGTTGTTGAGCGCCTAAATCCGGGCCAACGTCACTCTTGTCTTGCTCATCAAAAGAGGTCTTCAACGGTTCATTAAAGACCTGCTTTGTTTTTAATTCACTCATTTTGATTGCCTCAATTACTTCAACTTGTCGCCAATGAGATACTCTAAAACCTTGTCGACTCTTAGATGTTGGCAAGGCTCATCGGAATGTTGCTCCATCGGTCTAAAGCTCGTGAAATCAAACTGGTTGGTTTCCCAATACTGTTTATTAGGCAACTTACGCGGCACCTCTCCCGGATACATGGTTTGAGGGACATTATCCAAAGTCACACCTTGCAACGCCGGAACATTGTCTGAACCCGACGAGATATAACCCGCGCTGGTCGCTTGAATAGACGCGATACTCATACAACTCATGTCGATGTGTTCAAACGCCGCCTGCTGCCAAGCTGGATGCACCATCTGTTGTAACAGTGACACCAAGTTCGGATGTTGATCCGGTGTCACGTGGTCAGCTTTTGTGGCTGCAAACAAGATCTTGTCGATCTTCGGCGCGAATAAACGTCTTAAGATATTGCTTCGACCGTACTTAAAGCTCTTAAGTAACTGTTCTAACGCGCCACGCATGTCCATGAAAGAGTCATAGCCCGCATTAAGTGGCTGTAAGCAATCCACTAGCACGATTTGTCTGTCGAACGTCGCGAAGTGATTCTTGTAGAACGCTTTGACGACCTTCTGTTGATACTCTTCATAACGCGCTTTCAGTACCGCATAGTTACTTGTTTTTGAGAACTTACCCTCAGGTGCGAGACACGGGAAGAATTGCAACACAGGCGCGCCTTCAAGCTCACCCGGTAATACGAATCGACCCGGTTGTACCCAATGCAGTCCGTTACTTTTACAAGTATGAAGGTACTGGGTGTAGCTATCGGCAATCGCGACCAGTTTCTTTTCGTCCGCTTCTGCTAGCAAATCGATATCACCACGCATTACGTTCCACTGTTGCGAGTAAGTTTCTCTGTCGCCTTTCAATGCGGCAAACTGAGATTGGCTCCAGGTATCGAAGTCCATATCCAGTAACGGCAAATCAAGCAGCCATTCACCTGGATAATCGACAATATCGAGATAAAGGGTGCTGTTTTTACTCAGTAGCTTCTTTGCGCCCTTCGCAGGCTTATATTTGATGGCTAAACGAATCTCACTGACATCACGCGTTGGTACCGGCCATTCTGGTGGCTGTGCATTCAACGACTCCATCGCTTCATCATAAGAGAAGCGTGGGATCATCATGTTGTGTTGCGGGATGCGCTTTGCGCCAATAATTCTTCCATCTCTCGCCGATGCAAGCAGTGGTAGATTTTTGTGGGTAGACGTATGAAGAAGCTGATTGACCAGCGAAGTTATGAATGCTGTCTTACCCGCACGAGAAAGCCCCGTGACCGCTACTCGAATATGAGAATCCGTTCCTCTGCTTATAAAGTCACTCACTTCTTGAGTTAGGTGTTTCATTTGAACGACTCCGTGATAGTTAGGCTAGCTGGTTATGATAATAGAGAGGCAAGCCTATGTTCTTTCCCAGTAGGGATAGTTTGTATACTTTTGCTTATCTTGATGTTGATGAGTATGCAATACACATTCTTAATGCTAGATGAATAAAAGCCCCTGACTACATTCATAATCAGGGGCTTTAGAATTTTTGTACGATATCCGACGTTTAATCGTCTTCAATCAACTTGTAGATAACAAACAGTGCAATCTCTGCAATTAGCCAAAGCGCACATGTAATCGTCACGTATTTATTATCAAAGATACTGATCCCTTTCAAGATCAGGTCGTAGCCAACAAAAGCACCAATCACCACTGCCAAGATAATCTGTAGGATCTGAATAAAACGAGGCATTCCTCTCTCCTATGTTCTTATATCAAACTATGTGTTTATCACTATATCATTGATAATAAGACAAAAGTGCAGATAATGCTGCACTTTTGTCTTTAACTTTCTGTCAAAAATTGCAATTCAAACGCTGAAGTTAGCGACAATTACGATTTTTGGCGTCGGTTAATTACGCTTTCTCAGCTTCAGCAATCTTCACTTTCCACGTGTCAGGGCCGATCTGGTGTGCGTTCACGCCGTTAGAGTCAACCGCTACCGTTACAGGCATATCTTCAACTTCAAACTCGTAAATCGCTTCCATACCGAGATCTTCAAACGCAACAACGCGTGCTTTTTTAATTGCTTTCGCGACTAAATAAGCTGCACCGCCAACCGCCATTAGGTAAACCGCTTTGTGCTCTTTGATTGATTCAACCGTTGCAGGGCCACGTTCCGCTTTACCGATCATGCCCATAATGCCAGTTTCGTTCAGCATCATGTCAGTGAACTTATCCATACGTGTTGAAGTTGTTGGGCCTGCAGGACCTACCGCTTCATCACCTACAGCATCAACAGGACCCACGTAGTAAATGAACTTGCCTTTGAAATCAACGCCGGCTGGTAAGCCTTCGCCGCTTTCTAGCATGCCTTGAATACGTTTATGAGCAGCATCACGACCGGTTAAGATCTTACCTGACAGAAGAACCGTTTCGCCGGTCTTCCACTCTTGTACGTCTTCTTTAGTCACTTCATCAAGGTTAACACGACGTGTATTTGCGCCCGCTTCCCAAGTGATGTCTGGCCACTCTTCTAACTTAGGTGGCGTTAGCTCTGCTGGGCCGCTGCCATCTAGTGTGAAGTGAACGTGACGCGTTGCTGCACAGTTCGGGATCAAACATACAGGCTTAGAAGCAGCATGAGTTGGTGCTGTTTTGATTTTTACATCAACCACAGTAGTGAGACCGCCAAGACCTTGTGCACCAATGCCAAGCTTGTTTACACGGTTGAAGATGTCTAAACGAAGCTCTTCTTCTGCGTTCTCAGGACCTTTCTCGATAAGCTCTTGGATATCGATGTGTTCCATCAAAGATTCTTTCGCTAGCACAGCTGCTTTCTCAGCCGTACCGCCGATGCCTATACCTAGCATACCCGGTGGACACCAGCCTGCACCCATTGTTGGCAGCGTCTTCTCTACCCATTCTGCAATATCATCAGAAGGGTTCAGCATAACCATCTTGGTTTTGTTCTCAGAACCGCCGCCCTTAGCCGCGATTTGAATTTCAACTTTGTTGCCTGGAACCATATTAATGTGGACAACCGCTGGTGTGTTGTCTTTGGTATTAATACGCTTACCTGCAGGGTCCATTAGGACAGATGCACGCAATGGGTTATCTGGGTTGTTGTAAGCTTGACGAACGCCTTCATCAACCATCTGTTGTACTGTTTGATCCGTTTCCCACCTAACATCCATACCGATGTTCACGAAACAAGTAACAATACCCGTATCCTGACAAATTGGACGATGGCCTTCCGCAGACATGCGCGAGTTGATAAGAATCTGAGCGATCGCATCTTTAGCTGCTTGGCTCTCTTCTTTCTCGTACGCTTTTTCTAGGGCTTGGACAAAGTCTAAAGGGTGATAATAAGAAATGTACTGAAGTGCGTCAGCGACACTGCTGATCACATCTTGCTTACGAATAACCGTCATTGCATGCCTCTTTATTGTTCTGGTTCCATGTGGGTTCACAGTTTGACTATATGTGCCAAATCGAATTAGGTGGTTTAGCTTTTTATTGTGTTGAGCTGTATTTAGTTGCTTTAGCAATCGCTTGCATAGCTTTAAACTAAACCACTTGGATTACTCCGTTCTAATCAAGAACCCATTTTATTTTCAATTTATGATACTCTTGCTTCCTCTCACACGCCATGCAGTGATCGAACTCTTTGTCACAAATTAAACAAATGAATAACAACGAATTTCGCTCTATCCAAATCAAGCCGCTTGAATATCAATCAACTTTAGCTAAACAGCTGTTTTCCCATATTGAAAACCTGCCGTGGGCAATGCTATTACGCTCCGCTTCAGAAAGCCACGTTGATAGTCGATACGATATTTTAGTTGCTCAACCCATCGCCACCTTCGAGACAATCGGTGCAGAAACGACCGTTAATGTTAATGAGACGTGCGAGGTTTCAGACTCTGATCCTTTCGAACTACTCGACCAATATCAGCAACAATTATTGCCTGCGACTAAAGAGCACACTCAGTTGCCATTCGTTGGCGGCGCTTTAGGCTATTTTAGCTATGATTTAGGGCGCAGAGTCGAGACACTTCCATCACTCGCAAAGCGTGATATTGAAGCACCTGACATGGCAGTTGGCTTGTATGAATGGGCTGTTATCGTTGACCACCAATTGAAAACGGCGTGTATTGTCGGTAGCAATATCGATGAACATCATGATTGGCTAATGCAGCAGATGGCTCAATCACACCTATCACATGCGCCCTTTGGGTTAACCACACCGTGGCAATCCAATATGAGCGAAGAGAGCTACGCCACTAAGTTCGATAGTGTTCAAGAGTACCTGTTATCCGGGGACTGCTATCAGATTAACTTAGCTCAGCGCTTCAATGCCCAATACCAAGGTAGTGAATGGCTGGCTTATGACAAGTTAGAACAGTACAACTCAGCGCCCTTTTCGGGTTTTATCCGTTTGGCCGACTGCGCAATCATCAGTGTTTCGCCAGAGCGTTTCTTAGAACTCAAAGACAACGTCATTGAAACCAAGCCAATCAAAGGCACACGACCTCGTTCTGAGGACCCGATGATTGATAATGCCAACGCGCAAGACCTAGCAAGCGCCGATAAAGATCAGGCGGAAAACTTGATGATCGTCGACCTACTTCGTAATGACATTGGCCGAGTAGCAAAACCGGGCACAGTGCATGTACCAAAGCTCTTCGATATTGAAAGCTTCCCTGCCGTGCACCACTTAGTGAGCACGATACGAGCGGACCTTGATGACCAATACTCTGCAACTGACCTTCTGAGAGCCTGTTTCCCTGGAGGCTCGATTACTGGCGCACCAAAAGTTCGCGCGATGCAGATCATTGAAGAGTTAGAACCGCATCGACGTTCAGCGTACTGCGGCAGTATTGGCTACATCAGCCGAAATGGCAGAATGGATACCAGTATTACCATTCGTACATTAGTCGCCGAGAACAACACGCTTTATGCTTGGGCTGGCGGTGGTGTGGTATTTGATAGTGATTGTGCTTCTGAATACCAAGAAACACTGGATAAGCTGAGTCGAATTCTACCGGTACTTGAAGATTGCTAAACCTAGTGTCATTAACTGCGAGTTCCGCGACTTAATGACGAGTTCCGTAGCTTAACGGCTAGCAAAAGTTCGATATAAAAAGAAACCGAAGGATCGTAAGATCACTTCGGTTTTTTAGTCTGTAAGTTAGAGTACATAACTCACAACGCTTTATTCGCGTGTTTAAGCGACCTTCACCGCTGAGACACCCCACTTCTTGAGCATCTCTTTCAGATCGTTGGCGGTGTAAGGCTTACTCAAAATGTCATCCATTCCACACTGAATACAACGTTCGCGTTCTTCCAATGTCGTTCCGGCGGTCAGTGCCACAATAGATTTAACGTAACCCTTCTCTCTTAGCTTCTCTGTTGCTTCAAACCCGTCCATAACAGGCATTCTGCAATCCATGAATACAATGTCGTATTCGTTGTCTGACGCGAGCTCAAACCCTTCGACACCATTGCTTGCGATAGCTGGTTCAATCTCATGTTTACGAAGCATCTGTTGGATGATGATCTGGTTCATCTTAATATCATCAACCACCAGCACTTTAAGTAGTGACAATTCCGCCTCATACTCAAAGCCCTTGGCGACACTATCACTCTCTGCCGGAACATCGACAACTTGAAGAGGAATCGAGATGGTAAACGTCGTGCCTGAACCAACGACACTGGTCACCCCAATATCACCATTCATCAGAGCCACCAGTTTGCGACAAATCGCTAACCCAAGTCCTGTACCCTCATAGTTCCGACTACTTGAGTTATCTGCCTGCGTAAAAGGTTCAAACAGCGTCTTATGCGCCGATTCAGCGATTCCGACTCCGGTATCTTCTACAGAGAAAACAAATTGGTTTTTGTCCCATTCGATATCGACATTCACATGTCCTTCTTCTGTAAATTTAATCGCATTACCGATTAAGTTCACAAACAGCTGAGTGATGCGCTCTAAATCACCTTGGAAATGGGAGGGAACATTTGACGCAACACTGATATTAAATTCAAGCTGCTTCTCGATTGCTCGATTGACGAAAATACTATCAATCGTGTTTCGCAAGTCATTCAGGGCAAATTTCTTTGGAATAAGCTCTAACATCCCTGCGTTAATTTTGCTGTAATCCAATAGATCATTAATGATGGTTCGGAGAAACTCTCCAGATTGGCTCAGGTTGTTCACTATCTCACGCTGAGAGCTATTCAGTTCGGTATCACTGATCAACTCGGCACTGCCTAGTAAGCCATTAAGTGGAGTTCTTAACTCATGATTAATCATGGCCACAAAGTCACGCGTTGCCCTTTCGGACTCTTCCGCTCGTTTACGTGATTCAATATTTCGGTTGATTGCTAGTTGATGGGTTAAGGCACTGCAGATAAGGTCCGTGACCAACAACAGTTGGCTTTGGATAAACTCGTAGTCTTGGTCTAACAACCTGACTCTGACGATTAACGCACCAACTATGACTTTTTCAACCTCTAAGGGCACGGTCAGTAGGTTGTCTTGCCAATGAGGTTCTTGAATGTCTTGCTCTAACACCTCGACAGTCTCATCGCCATAATCATAGGTCTGTAACTGAGGGATGAGCTTGGGAGGTAGAATCAAACGACTGGCTTCGATTAAGTAACTGTTAGTCACGTTGGTCGTTAGTTCAGATAGCATGACATCATCGAGATCATTTCTTAGAAACGCGCGCCCAAAATCAATCAACAGGTTGTCGATTTGTTCTTGGAATTCAATGCGGCGTATATTCGCGTTGGAGCGCTTTTCTAACTGACGCAAAGCAAGCTCAAGCTGTTGGTTAGCCTCGAACAGTTCGAGGCTCTTCTGTTCCAACAATCCTTCAGCCGCTTTCCTTGCCGCGATTTGACGCTTAAGCTTCTTCTCTAGGGCAGATGCCAGATCCATATTACTTTTCTACTTTGAGATTAAACCTAACCACGCTTTGGTCATCATTTTGTGGCGTCATCTCCACCGCGATAGATTCACCGTGGTATTCAGCACATCCTTCAATAAGCCCTAAGCAAACATGAGACATACACCTTGCGCTTTTGTAGTCAAAAACAAGTTGTGCTTCGTTCGTGGTGATAAAACTGAATTCAGGTGGCTCAGCATCTGGATAGAGCTTCTTCACTTCAACATGAATGTAACGCTCTACGTGCTGAATAAATTGAAAGGTGGTATTGCTGTGAGCAAGGCTCGCTTTATTCGGTAATGAGGCCAGTAAGTTCTTAAATACAGACTGCCCAAACACGCGTTGCAAGCTTGCCGCATCAATATCGGTTTTCTTACTCAAGTTGATAATCAACCTGACAAGGTCTTTGTGGTCGTAACTGCCGACCGACGTATAGATTCCTTCATCTTCTGACATTTCTAGAACTTCTTCCAAAAGCTCTAGCCCAAACTTGTCTTCAACAAGCTCTAAAAATTCGGTGAATATGATTCCTTTCATCTCATACCTTTTCTTCTATTTCTTTTTAGAATGGTCCACTAAGTTATTGTTATCAAATTCTTAAACAAAAAATCTACGTTTCGTCACCCAATTTTATGACATGGGTAACGCTTACTCGCCTGTATGCACATATTGAATATAGCAAAAATCGTCATTTTGAGGAGATTCATCGGTAAACAGCCTCTCATGACGCCCAATTGATAACTAAAAGAGGGAAAGTGAATGAAGAAAAACTCGATATTGGTAATCAACCCACGGTTATGTCTATACTTAAAATCATAATAATCAATATATTGGCTTGATATGAATAAAGAAAACTTCCTTCAGCAATTCCAACTTAACCCTACCGTTGGCTATCATCCTGAGTCAGTAGAGCGTGTTTCGCACATCAGTGGCGAGCAATTACGTAAAGCGGCAGTGGTGGTAGGTTTAGTTGAAAGAGAAGATGGTTTACATGTCATTTTTACTAAAAGAGCGGCTCATTTAAAGCATCACCCCGGCCAAGTCAGCTTTCCTGGTGGTAAACACGAACTTTCTGACCCTTCTATGCAATTCACTGCACTCAGAGAGCTCCATGAGGAGGTGGGAATTCGATCGGATCAAGTTAAAATTATTGGGCAATTACCAGCATTGAGTACTATTAGTAAATTTTCTGTGACGCCGATTGTTGCCATGGTCGATCCTGACTATAAAGCCATCATCGATGAGAACGAAGTTGCCTCAATTTTTGAGGTGCCCGCTACCTATGTTTTAGACCAAGCCAAGTTACACAGCCACACTGTTAACTTTAAACAAATCAAGCATCGAGTTTTTGCTATGCCCTTCCAAGAGCACCTAATTTGGGGCGTTACGGCGCAAATCATCCATTCACTGCAGCAACATGTAGTGCAACAAATTACATAGCAACTACGTTTTGTTTAATCTCTGTTAACAAAATCCAGACTTTCTATGGAACAGATTTATTAATGCAATTTTACGCAAACGTTTCCCTGGTATAAATCTATACAACCCCGCCTTTCGCATAAATAAAAGTAATACCAAGCATAAACATAAATCACCTGTGGCACGCTATTTTCGTGATCAAAAATCCGTTTTTCGCATATCATGTGACACGCCGTTTCATTACATGATTTAGATCTATTTTTTGCAGAAGAAAATTCTGCAGAATTAGCCCCGACTTATTTCCTGTTCCCAAAAAATGAGTAATTTAACATGAACACAACAACTTCTTCGGCAAATGCCGTTAAAGATTCAAGCAAGTTTAACTATAAAGATTTTACCTGGTGTTTATCACTATTCGGTACAGCAGTTGGTGCTGGCGTACTATTCCTTCCAATCAAAGCTGGTGCGGGTGGTTTTTGGCCATTAGTTATCCTAGCTCTAATTGCGGCACCAATGACTTGGTTCGCACACAAATCTCTAGCTCGTTTCGTACTGTCTGCTAAAAACCCTGAAGCTGACATTACAGATACAGTAGAAGAACACTTCGGTAAGACTGGCGCAAACCTTATTACTTTCGCTTACTTTTTCGCTATCTACCCAATCGTTCTGATTTACGGTGTTGGTATCACAAACACTGTTGATTCTTTCCTAGTAAACCAAATGGGTATGGAATCTATTCCTCGTCCTCTTCTTTCTGGTGCACTTATCCTTGCTATGACTACAGGTGTTGTATTCGGTAAAGATCTGATGCTGAAAGCGACTTCAGCAATGGTTTACCCACTAGTATTCATCCTACTAGCACTGTCTTTCTACCTAGTTCCGGATTGGAACACTTCAATGATGGAAGTAACACCTGAATGGTCAACAATGCCTTCTGTTATCTGGCTTGCAATTCCAATCATCGTGTTCTCTTTCAACCACAGCCCAATCATTTCACAGTTCTCTAAAGAGCAACGTCGTGTATACGGTGAAAACGCAGTTAAGAAAACTGACGCGATCACTGGCGGCGCAGCAATGATGCTGATGGGTTTTGTAATGTTCTTCGTATTCTCTGTAGTTCTTTCTCTATCTCCAGAGCAACTAGCAACAGCACAAGCACAGAACATCTCTGTTCTTTCTTACCTAGCAAACGTACATGAGTCTCCACTTATCTCTTACATGGGTCCTCTAGTAGCGTTCGCAGCGATTACTTCTAGCTACTTCGGTCACTTCCTAGGTGCTCACGAAGGTCTTGTTGGTCTAATCAAGTCTCGCTCTGGTTCTTCAATCTCTAAGATTGAAAAAGCATCTCTAGCGTTCATCGTTGTTACAACTTGGATTGTTGCGGTAGTTAACCCAAGTATCCTAGGTATGATTGAAACAATGGGTGCTCCAATGATTGCAGCTATCCTGTTCCTAATGCCTGTGTTCGCGATGCAGAAAGTACCAGCTATGGCTAAGTACAAAACTTCAGCACCTGTGCAAATCTTTACAGCTTTATGTGGTCTAGCGGCTATTAGTTCTGTAATCTACGGCGCTCTTTAATCTCAAGCCCTTTTTATAAGATGGCATCCATCTTATATCGCGAGATTAGACAAAAAATATAATGATAATAAATGAGCCTCCCTACTCCCCTTGGGAGGCTCTCTTTTTGAGGTAATCGCTATGATTAGTGTATTTGATATCTATAAAATCGGTGTTGGTCCATCGAGCTCACACACAGTTGGACCAATGAAAGCGGGTAAAGAATTTATTGATGACCTACGTTCAATGGGAAAATTGCGCGACATCACTAAAATCACCGTGGACGTATATGGATCACTATCACTGACAGGGAAAGGTCACCACACAGATATCGCAATCATCATGGGTCTTGCTGGCAATACTCCTGAGCGTGTTGATATCGATTCTATTGCTGGCTTCATTGCTCGCGTAGAAGAAACTGAGCGCCTTCCTGTTGGCATGCACTGTCATACAGTATCGTTCCCACGCGATGGCGGTATGAACTTCCACACTAGCAACCTTTCTCTACACGAGAACGGCATGAGCATTCATGCATGGGTTGGTGACGAAGTTGCATACTCAAAAACGTACTACTCAATTGGTGGCGGTTTCATCGTTGACGAAGAGAACTTCGGCAAAGAAGAAGAAAACCCAATCAAAGCACCTTACGAATTCACAACAGCTGAAGAGCTGGTTAATCAGTGCAAAGAAAGCGGTCTTTCTATCAGTACACTGGTTATGAAAAACCAAGCAGCGTTCCACTCAGACGAAGAGTCTCGCACTTACTTCGCTAACATCTGGAAAACTATGCGTGAGTGTATGGATCGCGGTATGAATACTGAAGGTATCCTGCCTGGTCCACTACGTGTACCTCGTCGTGCAGCAGCACTTCGCCAACAGCTAATGACTTCAGAAAAAACAACCAATGATCCAATGTCGGTTGTTGACTGGGTAAACATGTTTGCTTTCGCAGTAAACGAAGAAAATGCAGCTGGCGGTCGTGTAGTAACGGCACCAACAAACGGCGCATGTGGCATCATCCCTGCTGTATTGGCTTACTACGATAAATTCATCCAAACAGTGACAGAGAAAGATTACATCCGTTACTTCGCAGCGTCTGGCGCGATCGGTGGTCTTTACAAGCGTAACGCTTCTATCTCTGGTGCTGAAGTTGGCTGTCAGGGTGAAGTTGGTGTGGCATGTTCTATGGCTGCTGCTGGTCTTGCTGAGCTTATGGGTGGTAGCCCTGAGCAAGTATGTATGGCTGCAGAAATCGGCATGGAGCACAACCTAGGTCTAACATGTGACCCAGTTGCTGGCCAAGTACAAGTACCATGTATCGAGCGTAACGGTATTGCTGCAGTTAAAGCAATCAACTCGACTCGTATGGCACTTCGTCGTTCTTCTGCTCCTACTGTTTCTCTAGATAAAGTTATCGAAACAATGCTAGAAACAGGTAAAGACATGAACGCTAAATACCGTGAGACTTCTCAAGGTGGTTTGGCTGTTAAGGTTGTTTGTTGATAGCCTTTGAATCAATCTGTTTTTAATCAGCAGATAATAAAAAGGAACGCCGATGCGTTCCTTTTTTGTATCTGAATTCCGGCCACTTATATCTAAGATGCTCGATTCGCATCTTAGATAATGGACCAAAGAACTAGATCACTTGTGAGATAAGCAGGAAGCAACCAAACAGCAGTGAGAACAACATCATTGCGCTGCCACCTTCTGCTCGGTATCGGTCATCAGCAACTTTCATGAAACGCTGTTTGTGGACCATAACCAGAGGAACAAACACCGCTAGGAACACCAAGATGATACCTGCGTAATTCAGTACTTGTAGGAACTTGTCTGCCGCAAGCAATGAACCAGCCAACGGCAAGATAAAGCTAATGCAGTACGTTACCGCTGTATTTTGGTTGAACATGTCTTTGTTCTGGTTGAACAACGCCATCGCCACACCAAAGAAAGAGGTCAACAACGCCAAGCCCGTGAAGGTAGACAGAACGTTACCCACCCAAGGAGACTGAGCCTCAAACGCCGCCATCAAATCTGATACGTTCTCAAAGCTTCTGAATTGCTCTTCACTCAAGTTGCCCACTACCGCAAACAACCAACACAAGTAACACACTAATGGGATCAGAGAACCGATGATCACCATGTTACGCAGCTGTTTGTCTGTCGCTTCGTGGTTGTAAGAAACCAAGGTTGGAATCACCACCATAAAGCCAAAGCTCGTAAACAGGATGGCACTGGTTTTGATTAGGTCAACGTGGTCATGGCTGGTTACCTGCATCAAGTTTTCTTGAGTCATGCTCGGCGCTAAGAAGGCCATGGTTGCAAACAAACTAGCAAGCATCACGAAGAACAATGCTCGATTGAGCTTATCAATCACACCAGTACCACTTGCGACTACTGCGCCAGCAAGCAAGGTAAACACGGTTTGGCTGGTAGTCGCGGTAATTTCGACGCCAAAGTTAGACAGTAACTTACTCAGCAAGTCACCTGCGCCCAGAATGTAAGCCATTAATAGGCAAATCAACAACGCGTATAGCAAGCCGTTGGTAAGCAACTGACCTTGTTTACCCAAGGTTTTTCGGGCAATAGAGTTTAATCCTAGACCGCCACCCGCTTTGATGGTCGCTTCTAGAAGTAGTAATGCTGCGTAAGTCGTACCGAAACAGATCAGTACCATAAGCAGTGTGCCGTAAAGCAATCCGAATTGAGCTAATACCATTGGGATCGCAAGCATACCAGCACCGAGAGCGGTACCAGCGATAATTAGGGAGCTACCCATCATTTTAATATTCATTGTTTTTAACTTATTTGTTTAGTTTTTATAGATGTGAGTCTTCGTTCATCGAGCGGATGACAAAGGAGTTCAGATAGAAATAAAGTTATAAAACGAATAACAATAGGAGCGATAAGCGGTAAAGAAGCGTGCAGAGACGTTGTCGAACAGGGCGTTCAAAGGGGAGCTTGTCTTAAAAGAGGTAAAACGAGAAGCGTGAGTAAGCATTAACTGATGTGGTGAACCTTCCGTAGGTTCAATAATCGGTGATGTAATCTTGAATTTCATGTATGTGTCCAATAAGTCACATTCCATAGTATTTGAAGCAGCGTATCCGTTGCTGCCCTACCTCTATCATAGAGGTCTTTTCATCTTATCGAATGAGCCTCGAAACACAACGCTATAACCACAATTTTTGCTATTAAATTGAACAAAACAACCATTTGGATATAAATTGACCACTAAGTCGTCTAAAACAATAGTCTTTATTGATAAAAGACAAGCGGACAAATACATCGAGCTAATTAACAACCTAGGCTTTTCTAATTATCAGCACAATCAAAACTCGATGCTGCACTTCAATTTTCCCAAAACAACAGTCTGTTTTAAGAACAGCGAGGAGCTTGAAGCGCGTTCCATTTCAACACCAGGATCCGCACAAACTTGCTACATCACAGAAGCATAACCACAACCGGAGTGTGGTCACACAATTCGTTATACCCCATAGGTGGTAAGAATTCTTACTAGTACAGTATTTGCGTCATTATAATTAATAAAAACACCTTATGCGCTCAACAATCACCTTTAAAATCCTAGTGGCCCTCGCCATCGTGTTCACCTTTTTGCTGGCAATATCGACCTATTTCCAATATTCGCAACAAAAGCAACTTGTAAACTCAGTGCTAAGTGAGCAGCTTCACGACAAAGCAAGTAACTACTTCGATAGCCTCAATATGATGATGCTCACCGGCACCATGGCACAAAAAGAGACCCTTCGTCAGAAAGCACTGGCTCAAGAAGGCATTGAAGACGTTCGTGTTTTACGCGCCGACGCTGTCAGCAAGTTATATGGCCCAGGTAATGACAACCAAACACCGGTTGACGATATTGATAAA
Source organism: Vibrio sp. 10N.222.51.C5 (assembly GCF_041474575.1). Lineage (NCBI taxonomy): Bacteria > Pseudomonadati > Pseudomonadota > Gammaproteobacteria > Vibrionales > Vibrionaceae > Vibrio > Vibrio sp. 10N.222.51.C5. Next base: position 39,246 of record NZ_JBFRUJ010000050.1, on the reverse strand, counting down.
CGAGCGCTAGCGGGCGAAACCGTTATCGAACCTTTTTCTGCTGATTGGGGCAAAGGCTTGGTTATTGCTCTGCCAATGAAGTCGAGTGAAGATTACCGAGGAACCAATTGTGTCGCCTGTCATATGGCACCAGAAGGTGAAGTCTTGGGTGCGATTCGTCTCGAATTTAACCTTAACCATGTTAACTCGCTGATTAACACTCAAACCATGGCTGCTATTGGCATTATGGCAGTGATCTCGTTTGCCGGATTTGTCCTTACGATGGGATTAATTCGTAAGATTATCGTGCGCCCGCTGCAACAGACTTCTCGCTTTATGACCCAAGTCAGCAACGATAAAAACCTATCCACTCGCCTGCCGGAACAAAGCAAGGATGAGATTGGCACGCTGGCTAACTCCATCAACTCGTTCATGGGAACCGTATCTGACAGCTTAGAAAAGGTACAAAGCACCTCGCACAAGTTAAATGCGTCTGCCAACCAACTGACTAGTGTCGCGCAAATTACCGAGCAAGCCGCCAGCGACCAGCAAAGCGAAACCGCAGAAGTGCAACACAATGTCGAAGGAATACAGGCACAGCAAGTCAATGTAGAACAAGCGACTTTAACAGCTTCAGAGCTTATCAATCACACCGCTGATGTGGCGTGTAAGAGTGCCAACCAAGCACACGAAGCAAGCAGTGAGATAAAAAACCTCGTTAGCAGCATAGAAGAAGTGAAACACAAAATACTGACACTCAATGAGCAAACCGGAGAGGTCTCTTCAATATTGAGTGTGATTCGTGGCATTGCTGACCAAACCAATCTTCTGGCCTTGAATGCAGCAATTGAAGCGGCACGTGCGGGAGAACAAGGTCGTGGGTTTGCGGTGGTGGCTGATGAAGTTCGCCATCTTGCATCACGAACCGCTGAAGCAACAGGCAGTATTGAGTCAATCATTCATCAGTTCCAGCAAGGCAGCGAAGAGTCGCTGACTTCTGCCGATCGCGTTTGCGAACAAGCCCATCAAAGCTCAACCGATATCGACGCACTTTCAATTGAAATGAATGGTGTGGTCGAAGAGATGAAACAGGTGCTGGCTCACGCACAGAATATTCAGCAGCAAACGCAATCCACCACACAAGCGACTCAAGATGTTCAACAAAAGGTTGAAACCATCACCTCTCACGCCAACAACACATCGCAATCCGCGGCTGAAACTCGCAACATCAGCAATGACTTAGAAGAGCTATCTGATCATCTTGAATCGCTGATTAATCAGTTTACTTTGTCGAGTACAAAGAAGAAGTCATAGATCGCCAACAAAAAAGCGCTCAACAATGAGCGCTTTAACTTCATAACAATGTCTAGTTCAGGCTTTCAGGCTTTCAGGCTTTAAAAGTACCTTAAACCAAGATTAGTGCGTAATGGAAACCGCGGTTAAGTCTTTATGCTTGTGATACATCGCGTGTTTGACTATCAGGTTCGCACTCACGTTATCCATTCCTGACACTTCAACGTAAGCCCCTTTTTTACGGAACTTGAACACAACCTTATCAAGCGCCTCAACAGAGGTATTATCTAAGAATGACGCATCAGATATATCGATGGTCACTAAAGAGGTCGCGTTGTCATAATCAAATAAGTCGACAAACGCATCTGACGAAGCAAAGAAGACATGGCCTTTTACTCGGTGAATGGTGTGCATTTCGTTTGTCACGACTTCATCGGATATAAACACCATGGATTTGCTGGCATGTGCATAAAACAGAGCCGACAGCACCACGCCAACCGCAACACCTATTGCTAAATTATGAGTAAACACCACCACCGCCACGGTTGCTAGCATGGTTACATTGGTTGGCAGTGTGTGATCTTTAAGCTCAACAATGGAACGCCATGAGAATGTGCCGATAGAAACCATGATCATCACAGACACTAAAGCGGCCATCGGTATCAGCTTCAACCAATCAGAAACAAACACCACCATTAGCAACAAAACCACCCCAGCGATCATGCTGGACAATCGGGTTAAGCCACCTGATTTGATGTTAATGATCGACTGACCGATCATTGCGCAGCCCGCCATTCCACCAAAAAGGGAAGCCACGATGTTCGCAACGCCCTGCCCTTTACACTCATTGTTTTTATTGCTTTCAGTATCAGTCAGGTCATCGACTATGGTCGCTGTCATCAAGGATTCCAACAAGCCAACCAGAGACAGAGCAATCGAATATGGCAGGATGGTTGCAAGCGTCTCAAACGTGAATGGAATATTAGGAATCAAGAACACAGGCAGTGAATCGGGAAGCTTGCCCATATCGCCAATCGTTCTCACATCTAAGCCGAAGAGCAAACTAATGATTGTCAGGGTAACAATCGCGACCAGTGGAGAAGGTATTGCGCGACCAAACTTGGGGAAATAAGGAAGCAGATAAATGATCGCCAAACCCAAAGCGACTAACACGTAAACGCTTGAAGGGACGTTGATTAATTCAGGAAGTTGGGCCATGAAAATTAGAATGGCGAGCGCGTTAACAAATCCAGTAATCACCGATTTGGAAACGAAATTCATCAGGTTACCAAGCTTGAGATAACCAGCTGCGATCTGAATGACGCCAGCTAGAAATGAAGCGGCGAGTAGATATTCTAGTCCGTGCTCTCTCACTAAAGTGACCATTAGTAGCGCCATAGCGCCTGTTGCACCGGAAATCATTCCCGGACGACTGCCAACCAAAGCAGTGACGACACAAATACAGAACGAGGCATAGAGCCCTACTTTAGGGTCAACGCCTGCAATAATTGAAAATGCGATGGCTTCAGGGATCAATGCGAGTGCAACCACAATCCCAGATAATGAATCTCCTTTAACGTTTGATAACCAGTGTTTTTTTAAATAATTAAGCATGTAATTCTCTTTTACTTGTACAGCCAGTCCTGCCTTGTTGAGACATAATTTGATCGACTGTTTTTCTTGAATGAGCGAGCGCTCGAAAAGTGCGGGTGTAGAGAGAATGCAGGGGTTAAGGCGGCGTAATTAACACGTAGATATTAAACTCCTCTTGTACTTTAGTGGGAAATTAAGAAGGTGATCAAGTCCAAAATGACTGAATCCGCGCCAATATAGAGTGAGTCTCAACACAATCACACTCCCATTATTGAAAACAAAGGTTTCGATTACGCCATGCTCGTTCAGCAGCTCACATAGGGTGAAAGGTAAGGCTGACGCTAAGATCGAACAAAAAACACACCCTCAAACCTATTTATCGTCAGTAGACACAATATTTCTTTCACCAAGCAAGAATAAAGGTTGAAGCTGTCGGTATGACAGGTAATATGTTCAATCGATTTAAAAAGTTTATACAACTTAATGTTTCGGCTAATTATTGTGCAAATGTATATTTATTTGCAGCAATGCCAGAGACTTTGAGTTGAATTTGTCCCTCAATGGAGAATGAAATCAACATGACTTACGCGCCTGTAACAGACGTACTTGGCGGCAAGCTAGCGGTAGACAGTGAAGTAACTGTTCGCGGCTGGATCCGTTCACGTCGTGATTCCAAAGCTGGAATCTCTTTCCTTGCCATTTATGACGGCTCTTGTTTCGACCCGATTCAGGCCGTGGTTCCTAATAATCTTAATAATTACGAAAACGAAGTATTAAAGCTAACAACTGGCTGCTCTGTTGAAGTAACGGGTAAGATTGTTGAGTCTCCTGCGAAAGGTCAAGACTTCGAACTAGCAGCAACTGACGTTAAAGTTGTAGGCTGGGTTGAAGACGCTGACACTTACCCAATGGCTAAGACGCGTCACTCTATCGAGTACCTTCGTGAAGTTGCTCACCTACGTCCACGTACAAACGTGATTGGCGCAGTAGCACGTGTACGTAACTGTCTATCTCAAGCGATTCACCGTTTCTACCACGAGCAAGGTTTCTTCTGGACTTCTGCTCCGCTTATTACTGCATCTGATGCAGAAGGCGCTGGTGAAATGTTCCGTGTTTCTACGCTAGACATGGAAAACCTACCACGCACTGAAAAAGGCGACGTAGACTTCAACGAAGATTTTTTCGGTAAAGAGACGTTCCTAACAGTATCTGGCCAACTTAATGCTGAAGCTTATGCTTGTGCACTAAGCAAGGTTTACACGTTCGGTCCTACGTTCCGTGCTGAAAACTCAAACACAAGCCGCCACCTAGCTGAGTTCTGGATGGTTGAGCCTGAAGTTGCGTTTGCAGACCTTAACGATGTAGCGAAACTGGCTGAAGACATGCTTAAGTACGTTTTCGCTGCTGTTCTTGAAGAGCGCCGCGATGACCTTGAGTTCTTCGCTTCTCGCATCGACAAGCAAGCAATTACTCGTCTAGAGCAATTCGTTGACGCTGACTTCGCACAAGTTGACTACACTGACGCAATCCAAATCCTACTAGACTCTGGTAAGAAATTTGAGTTTGACGTTGAGTGGGGCATCGACATGTCTTCTGAGCATGAGCGTTACCTAGCTGAAGAGCACTTCAAAGCACCTGTTATCGTTAAGAACTACCCGAAAGACATCAAAGCTTTCTACATGCGCTTAAACGACGACGGCAAAACAGTTGCAGCAATGGACGTACTTGCACCAGGCATCGGTGAAATCATCGGTGGTGCACAACGTGAAGAGCGTCTAGACATTCTAGACGAGCGTATGATTGCTATGGGTATCGACCCTGAGCACATGAGCTGGTACCGCGACCTACGTAAATACGGTACAGTGCCACACGCTGGTTTCGGTCTTGGTTTCGAGCGTCTAGTATCTTACGTAACAGGTATGGGTAACGTTCGTGACGTGATTCCATTCCCACGTACACCACGCTCTGCAAACTTCTAATTCGAAACCTATTCGATATTAAAAGTTAAGAACAAACAAAAACCTCCGCACTTGCGGAGGTTTTTTTATGTTCGGAATAAAACGAGTCCAGATGCTTCTGCGTACCACTATCTGAGACTCATTATTTCAAAAGCTAATCCACATCTTGGTCGATAGCGTATTTTATTGCAAGACCGCAAATTGCCATCATAACGAATGGGATCGCGGCAGTGGTGTATTCCGCCCACGCCATATCAGCGAATGCTTTTGCCAGCAGTACGTGGCCGAGAATAAGCAGAAGCGCACACACAATAGCGACAATAATCAGCTTAACTTCATTTCCCATAGTCATTTTCAACATAACGGTATCTCCAATATTTGGTCTACCGTTATTGAATCACAACTCTTTGGTCAATTAGGCGTACAGTTACCCCACAAACAACCCGTACAGTTGGAATGATTGTCTTTTTTATGAGGGACTTAAGGTTTTACGAGTGCGTAAGTTGATGTGCCAGTTTGCCAAGCCAGATGAGCGCCTGTTCTTTCTCTTCTGTCAGTTCATAAGAGAAGTTCAATCGTATCGCGTTATCCACTCTGCCATGCTCACTAAACAGATCGCCAGATGCAACGCTAATACCTTGTTCGATAGCCAGTTGATGAAACTGTTGGCTGTCGAATTTTTCAGAAAAGCGAATCCATATCAAGTAACCACCAGCCGGCTCTTCAATCTCTATTGAATGCGGAAAGTACTGCTTAATGACATCGATAAATCGCTCTTTCCTGACGACAAGGTTTTTACGCAGTTTACGAAGGTGATTGTCGTAGCTTTCATGCGTTAAGAAATGAGCGACACCAAGTTGAACAGGAGCGCTACTCGATAACGTAGAAAGAAGCTGTAACTTTTGAATCGCGTCGTTAAAACGCGTGTTCACAACCCACCCTACTCGATAACCAGGACACAAACTTTTTGAATACGACCCACAAAGCAAGACGGAATCGGTCTTATCGAAGGCCTTTAGTGGCTTCGGCTTATGCCCTTCGTAATAAAGATCGCCATACACGTCATCTTCAATAATGTAGGTTCCATGCTGTTCTGCAATCTCTACCACACGGCGCTTTGCCTGTTCCGACAAACTGGTTCCCGTTGGGTTTTGAAAAGTCGTCATCAGCCAACACGCTTTAACATCTTGGTTTTGTAGCGCGTTTTCAAACTGCTCTATATTCAACCCATTGATTGGGCAAACGTCCACTTCGATCGGGTTAAGTCCGAGCCTCTCGACAGCCTGCAGAGCACCATAGAATGCGGGAGACTCAATCACGACGTTATCACCCGACTTGGTGACCGTTTGCAGGCTCAAGTTGAGCGCCTCCATAGCACCCGACGTAATCACGATGTCTTGATGATTAACCGTGATCCCTTGCTGCAGATAACGCTGTGCGATTTGCCTTCTCAAGGACTCACTGCCCGGTGGTAAATTATTTATCACACTCGCGCCAGTCATCTTCCTACCCGCGCTGGCAAGGTTTCGAGTCAAGGTAGGTAACGGGAAAAGGTCGGGATCTGGGAATGCAGAGCCGAAAGGAATCACACCTTCGGCTGAACTCGACTTCAAGAAATCAAATAAGCGGTCATTAATGGCTTTCTTTTCACTAACGAGTGGCTGTGCGTAGTCAACGCCGTCCAGCCTTGGCGCTACAAAGTAGCCCGACTGAGGTTTAGCGATGATCCACCCTTCGCTTTCTAGCAACTGGTAGGCTTGTAAGACAGTACTATTGCTGACGTTGTAATTTCGACAACTCATGCGTACCGAAGGGATCTTCTCTCCGGATCGCCACGTATTGTTGGCTATCTGAGTTCGAATATCCTTTGCAAGCTCTTCATAACGCGCCATCTAATTGTACTACCTAGAGAAATTCTGTGAGCCGGTGATTTTATCACTTACGCCAACAACTATTGCTGCTATCCATATGATCGCACCTAATTTCCACAATAGTGTGAATTGGTTCACAGATAACTTTGTAAGCTTTGCTAAGTTTGTACCCAAGGTAGGAGCTAAGTTGGCTTTCTACCTCAATAATTTGATGTAACCCAAAAACATGCGAGATAACAATGAAAAAAATAGAAGCAGACCAATTAAGTTATAAAGGAGAGTCAAACGGTGTTCACAGTTGGACAACACCGAGCGGTCAGCCATATTACTGGCACCCAGATTGGCTCCATATTGCTGAAGATGCGACAGGCTCACATCCAAAGCAAAAGATCGATGTCGAACAAGACCAAGCACCAACGGAAAAACACGCGGTGTCTGCTATTCTGAAACACATCAACCAATGGGCTGCAGACAAACTAGCGTCTCACCCTGAGATTGAAACCGGCTCAATCGAAGCTGAAATCAATCTCAAAAAGTAACGGGGTAAAGTAGATAGCAAACTCAATCACTCGCGATTCTAACCAGTACACAGACTGAATAGCCTCGAACCTCGACCGAGGCTATTCAAGTATCTTCATAAAAATGCTGCAATAACCCCCACCTAGCTAACAAATCTCTAACACAAACCAGTTTCTTGTATCAATCCACGAAAGCTATCGATAGAATTTCCGGTCTTATTCACGTCACTTATGCTAATCATTCGCAATTCTAAAGTCGTGAATCAATGAATGCGTAAATCTAATAAGAATGAGAACAAAGGCTTACCGATGGATACTTCAAATTACAATCAATCGCTAACGACTAAGTTATACGTCATTGCTGGCGTGCTGTTTGGCACCTATGGCAGTCGGGTGTGCCCTATGCTCGATAGCTTAACGACGTTAGAGATTTTCACACAAGTCAGTATTATGTTTATCTTATTATGGCTCGCACGTCGTTACCCATTGGCGCAACATACCTTGGTCAAGCAAGGCCGATTCGCGCAACTCGATACCCTGCTATTTTTTGCTGCAAGTGTGCCTTTCGCGCTCTACTACAACTTAAGCTATGAATTCACCATAGATAGTAATTTGAAGGTGCTGTTTGGCATGAGTCTATTCGGCTTCTTTACCGGAACCATTCTTCAATTGAATGCCAAGCTCAGCCAAATAGATAAAATGGAGACGACTGGACAATTCGACTTCCAACTGGTTGGTGAAAGAAGTTCACTGGTCAAGCAGATGATAGGCTTGGTTATCGTGCTTCTGGTAACACTGACGACTATGTTGACGATGATTGCTGTCAAAGACATCTTCTGGTTAGAACATAACCCTGACCGCTTATTGGATGGCACCGGCAAGATCAGCGTGATCAAAGAGTTTATTTATTTGGCTGTGGTACTGGGTGGCTACGCGATAACCATCATGACGCTTTGGAGCAAGCTAATTAAGCGTATTCTCCTAAGCCAAGAGCACGCATTAAACAAAGTCACCAATGGCGAGCAAGGCGTTCGCTTACCTATTTTCGGCTACAACGAGCTTGGCTCAATGGCATCTATGACCAATACCATGCTTGATAGCCTTGAAACCGCGCAAAACGAAGTCAAAACCACACGTGACGTGGCCATTGTGAGCTTATCGGCATTGGCTGAATCTCGAGACAATGAAACGGGCGCACATATCCTAAGAACTCAAGAGTACGTCAAGGTGCTCGCACAAGAGCTCAGCAAATCAGAAACCCACTCAAGCTTGTTAACACCAAACTACATCGAGTTGCTCTACAAATCTGCGCCTTTGCACGACGTGGGCAAAGTAGGTGTTCCTGATAGTGTGTTATTGAAGCCGGGCAAATTGACGGACGAAGAGTTTGAGATAATGAAAGGTCACCCCGCGATTGGGGCTGAAGCGTTATCTATTGCAGAAAAGCAGTTGGGAAGTAGCTCTTTCTTAAGAGTCGCAAAGGAGATATCTCTGACTCACCACGAGAAATGGAATGGCAGTGGTTATCCTAATCAGTTGTCTGGTGAAGATATCCCGTTATCTGGCCGTTTAATGGCATTAGCTGATGTTTATGATGCGCTCATCTCGAAGCGAGTCTACAAGCCACCCTTTACTCATGAACAAGCTAAACAGATCATCTTAAAGGGCAATGGGACGCATTTTGATCCGCAAGTTGTCCAAGCTTTTCTGGTCGTCGAACAAGCGTTTGTTTCAATTGCTGCGACCTACAAAGATGGCAAAAATGTAGCGAGTGAACTCGAGCGCGAAAGCTTTATTGCTCAACCTGCGTAATCTATTCAAAATCCACTAACTTCTTGCACCCTATAGGTTAATCCGTAGGGTGTTTTGTTATCAAATATCCTCTTTAGTCAATAAATCTGATTGAAATGGATTTTTTTTGGTCTTTCTGTTCACTTCGTATTGTCTTAAAAATTCCATACAGGTATAACTACCCATAGATACTATCCCCTCTCAATTGACATGGATGAAGATTATGTTTGAAAAAGTGTTAGCTGCTCCCGCCGATCCTATCCTCGGCCTTACTGAAGAGTTTAAAAAAGACTCTCGTGCAGAGAAAATCAACCTTGGCGTTGGCATCTACAAAAATGAAGATGGTCAAACACCAGTACTTAAAACAGTAAAGAAAGCAGAAGCTGCACTTCTTGAAAACGAAAAAACCAAATCTTACCTAACGATTGAAGGTACAGCTGAATACGGTCTAGCGGTTCAGAAACTTCTTTTCGGTTCAGACGCAGAGATCGTTGCATCTCAACGCGCTAAAACAGCACAAGCTCCAGGTGGTACAGGTGCACTTCGCGTAGCGGGTGAATTCATCAAGCGCCAACTGGGCGAAGTGAAAATCTGGATCAGTAACCCAACTTGGGCTAACCACAACGGCGTTTTCGCAGCTGCGGGGATCGAAACTGCTCAATACAGCTACTACAACGCTGAAACTAAAGACAAAGACTTCGCTGGTATGGTTGCTGACCTAGAGAAAGCTTCTGAAGGCGATATCGTTCTTCTTCACGGCTGCTGTCACAACCCAACAGGTATCGACCCAACAACTGAAGAGTGGGAAGTACTGGCTAAATTGGTTGCTGAGAAGAAACTGCTGCCTCTATTCGATTTTGCTTACCAAGGTTTTGCAAAAGGCGTTGAAGAAGATGCTGCTGGCCTACGTATTTTTGCTCAATACAACAAAGAGATCCTTGTTGCTAGCTCGTTCTCTAAGAACTTCGGCTTGTACAACGAGCGTGTTGGTGCATTCACTCTGGTTGCTGAATCAGCAGACGTAGCAACGACAGCATTCTCTCAAGTTAAGAGCATTATCCGCTCTATCTACTCTAACCCACCAGCCCACGGCAGTGCTGTCGTTACTCACATCCTTGGTGATGCTGATCTACGTGCTGAATGGGAAGCAGAAGTGGCAGAAATGCGTGACCGTATCCAAGAGATGCGTGAACTATTCGTAACGACACTGAAATCAGAAGGTGTTGATGCAGACTTCACATTCATCGAACGTCAAAACGGCATGTTCTCGTTCTCAGGTCTAAGCAAAGAGCAAGTAACTCGCCTAAAAGACGAATTCGCAATCTACATTGTTGGTTCTGGCCGTATCAGTGTTGCTGGTATGACTAAGTCAAACATGGGTCCTCTATGTAAAGGTATCGCTGCGGTTCTTTAATCGAAAAGCGAAACCTGTATTTGCAGACCAATAGATGTGTAAAAGCCAGCAATTAAGCTGGCTTTTTTGTGTCTGTCTCTTTGTATATAAGAGCTATTAGTGCACTTAGCCTTTTCGTTACTGGCTAATACTCTAGGAAAAATTCCACTCCTAGCTCGTGAGTACGCTCGCTACGAATTTTACCTTCACCATCTCGATGTTGATATGACCCACCAATCGCAAACTTATTGGTCACTAGATAACGTAAACCTAAGTGATAGACCTCTTCATCAAACAGGTCACTTCGATTCACTTGCACACTCCCGTTAGCTATCCAACGTTTCGCAAAGCCATAGTTAAGCTCAGCTTTTACCCCTTGGATGAACTCAGTGTCTGAAGATTCAGTTCGGTTGGTGTCATTATCTTCAACCTTACCTTTTGTGATACCAAGCAGGTAGTAAGCCACTATATCTAAATCTTTCTTAATGCTGTAACGGTAACCAACACCTGGCATCAGCGTATCAATTCGAGTTGTGGTGTCATCAGGGTGAATAAAGCGTGCGCTGTAGTCTCCCAGCAACAACCAATCATCCGTCATCGCGTAACTGACGCCTAATCCATACGACGAGGCGTTATTATTACTGCCTGCATCTTCATTTAAACTGCCCGAATGCGCCGTGGCATAAATATGGTCGTAATCTAAAATATCCACCGCGTTAGTGTCCGCCCACAAACTTGGAGAAAACATAAAAACCGCAGATACAAAACTAAGCTTCCACTTCGACATTCCTATCATCCTTAAACTGTCACTCCATTAATTGAAAGGTTAGTCTATCCATAAGACTTTAAAAAGGTTTTAGCTCACAGATTGATTTGTGACGGCAAAATATTATCAAATGTTGTACCATGAAATCATACAAACCAATGGATGATCATTATGGATGCTGAGTTATTAGAGATTCAAAACTTTCTGGCACAATACCCCCCTTTCACAGAACTCCCTGAGGAGATGTTGGCGAAAGTGACCAGTAGCGTGGAAATTTCTTATTACCGCCAAGATACCCCTATCATTCACTTTGGTGATCAAATTCATGACTTATATATCGTTCGAAGTGGCGAAGTCGAAGTCTACCGTCGTAAAGGCGAACTCTATAACCGCCTTGATGAAGGCCACTTGTTCGGGCAAATGGGTCTACTGACCAACAACAAGGTTCGTTTCCCAGTTAAAGCCACCGAAGATACCCTGCTTTACTGTATTCCTGAGCCTATCTTCCAAGAGCTCTACGACAACTACGACTCCTTTGCAGATTTCGTAGAAGTAGAAGACAACGCCCGTCTTCGCCAAGCAAACTCAAGTAATAACGATGCCAACGATCTCACGACATCCAAGGTAAAAACGCTACTGACTAGCGAAGCGCCGATGATCGAGAAGACTCGTACGATACAACAAGCCGCGACTATGATGGCCGAAGACAATGTCTCTTCCCTGCTGATCATTGATCCAGAAATCGTTGAAGATGATGAAGATGACTCAACACCCGTGATTGGCATCATCACCGACCGAGATTTATGTACTCGCGTTTTAGCTGAAGGGCTTGACCCATCGGATGAAGTCTCTAGCGTAATGACACCTGAGGTTATCTCTCTCGATCACAATGCTTACGTATACGAAGCTATGATGACCATGCTTCGCTATAACGTGCATCATTTACCAGTGCTTAAAGATAAGAAGCCGATTGGTATTATCGAAGCGACCGATATTGTTCGTTATGAGTCTCAAAACTCGCTGTTATTGGTAAGTAGTATCTTCCAGCAACAAAGTATCGAAGATCTGAAGGTGCTTTCCGAGCAAGTAAAAGACAGCTTTGTGCGCTTAGTTAACGAAGATGCCAACGCCCACATGGTAGGTACTGCAATGTCGGTAATTGGTCGTAGCTTTAAGCAGCGAATTATCGAACTGGGCGAAGAGAAATTGGGCAAGTCGCCTATTCCTTACTGTTTCCTCGCACTGGGCTCTATGGGGCGTGATGAGCAGCTGCTGGTTACCGACCAAGATAACGCAATCATTCTTGATGATACCTACGACGAGAAAAAGCACGGTAAATACTTTGAGGAGCTGTCGACCTTTATTTGTGATGGCTTAGATCAGTGTGGCTATGTGTATTGTACTGGCGATATCATGGCGACTAACCCAACGTGGCGTATGACTCGTCGACAATGGGAAGAGTGCTTTGCCGATTGGATTGATGATCCAAACCCGAAAGCACTGTTAAATGCTTCAATCTTCTTCGACTTAGATGGCGTTTATGGTCGTCTGAAATGGGCCGAGCAATTGAACAGCTTTATTGTTCGACGCGCACGTAAGAACAATCGCTTCTTGGCGTGTCTTGCACGTAACGCACTCAACCGTACACCTCCGCTCGGCTTCTTCAAAGATTTCGTGATGGAGAAAGATGGCCGTCACAACAACTCTATCAACCTTAAGCGTCGTGGTACTGCGCCACTCGCCGATTTGATTCGTGTTCACTCGCTCGCGGTAGCGTCTCGCTCTAAGAACTCGTTCGAACGCTTAGATGACATTATTGACGCCGGTATTCTGCCAAAAGGCCGAGCTCAAGATTTGAAAGATGCGATGGAGTTTATCTCTCTGGTTCGTATTCGCCACCAAGCACACGATGTCGACAACAACATCGAGCCTGATAACAACATCGAGCCAGAGAACCTGTCTGACTTCGAACGACGTAACCTAAAGGATGCATTCCAAATATTAAGTAATGCGCAAAACTTCCTTAAGTTCCGTTATCAAGCCAGCAACAAGTTTAAGTAGGGCCTATGAACAAACTATTCAGATCACCTGCGGTCGATTGGCCATTTAAGTTTGCTCAGAAGCTTGAACGAGCGAGAGACGAGCGCTTAAAGCACTTTTATAGCCAGCCTCTTCCTGCGCCTGATACGCCACTTTCAGAAGTGATGTTTTTGGCTGTCGACTTTGAGACAACGGGGTTAAACCCAAACAAAGACGGCATCATTACCATTGGTTTAGTGCCATTTACGCTCAATCGCATCTACTTGCGACAAGCCAAACACTGGACGCTGAGACCAAAACAGAAGTTAGAAGAAGAGTCTGTCGTGATTCATGGCATCACTCACAATGACATCATTGATGCGCCAGACCTTAGCGAAGTGTTGGGCGAGATCTTAGAATCAATGGCGGGGCATATCCCTGTGGTTCACTATCGTCGTATCGAACGTGACTTTTTGGACAATGCATTGAAAGTGCGACTCGGTGAAGGCATTGAGTTCCCAGTCCTCGACACGCTGGAGATTGAATCTCAGATCCAAAATAAACTGGCTGGCGGCTTGTGGAATAAGCTGAAAGGTAAGAAGCCAGCTTCAGTGAGACTGGGTCAGAGTCGTCGTCGATACCATCTGCCCGACTACACGCCGCATCATGCATTAACTGACGCTATTGCGACCGCTGAGCTACTCCAAGCGCAAATTGCTCATCACTTTGACTCTGAGATGCCTCTGAAGAGTTTCTGGCTCTAGCTGAGTTACGTAAGCTAAATACAAACACAAAGCCCATCAACTTTCCATTGGTGGGCTTTTTCATTTTTATCGTCTGTGTTTAAGCAACGGTTGGCCCGACTAAGCGCATTTCCCATAAGCGTTTAAACATATTATAACGTCACACCGCAGCAGTTCCGCTCTAATGGACGTCGAAAATCGTGATCGCTATTTGTCAGCGTGATTGGCATTATTACTTCCCAACCACAGACAACGTTTGGTAATAAAGACGCTTTTGCTGATACATATTCTCATCAGCGACTGAGAACAATTGCTCAACGTCTGTTGAATCACTAGAGGCTGCACCAATCGAGAATCTGACAGGAATAGAGATACCCGCTTTAGTCTCGATTGCCTGTTGCTCCTGAGCAATGTACAACTGCTCAGTCATCTTTGCGACATTGAGCGAACTCGACTCACCAGACGTTAAGGTAAGCACCGCAAATTCATCTCCACCCAAACGGTATAGGTTACTGGCAGGTGTCAATTCGTGGCTGATTACGTCTACGCAGCGCTGTATCAGCTCATCCCCGATCTCATGCCCATGAACATCATTGGTCGTTTTCAAGCCATTGATATCAATAATGATCAAAGAAATCTGATTTTGATTGTCGTTAATGCTGCGTTTACTGAATTCGAGATCTTCATTAAAAGCTTTACGATTCAAACAGCCAGTCGGCATGTTAATCCGTGTAATATTTTCGAGCTCTAGCCAACCAGCTAACTGTTTTTGGTACATGTCAAAAATCAGAAGATCTTCTTCACTGAGGACATCAAATGAACTTGAACAAAAATACCCGATCGCCGTCCCCTGTGAGTCACAGAGTATCAGGTCAGCCTCGCCAGTCCGGTTAAAATGAAACTGAATCGAATGTTGAACAAGTAATGTCTTTAACTCTTGATCGACCATTTGAGGAATCAACCGATATTCAGCCGCGTGTCTTGATGATGCAAACTGAACGATCTTCAAAATACGATGCTTCTGGGATTCTTCACGCGCGAGCGAATTAGTTAACTTGCTGGTTTTCTCTTCGACTAAGTCCTCTAGCTGAACATTAAATCTTTCGAGTTTATCGTTACTTTCGGTAAGCTCACGGACTTGGTATTGTATGCGACCCCACAAGGTTTCCAATAAACGACTCAGCGTGACGAACTCTGTAAAACGATGTTCATCCACACTATGAGTCGGTGACTGGTTATGCGAATACGACGTAACAGATTCAGCCAACAAGTTTAACTGCCCTGAGAACCAGCGGCTTAGGAACAGAGCAAACACAATCGAGATGGCAAGCGTCGCCACCAATATTCTGACAAAGACCACCTGAGCTTGTTGCATCTCTAATAAACGCTCACTGTCGGAAATATGATGTTTGACGTTCAGTACCAATTTGTCGGTAAAGAATGTGCTGTCGATAGAGATAATGTTCGCACTTTGTTCAGAAGATTGAGCATCCGTTGAATCAATATAGTTAAACTCAACCGACTCATTTTGATAAAGGAAAGGCGTCACTTTAGTCTTAAGTCTGTCATACCCCATAAGAACCACAAGATAACCCTGCGGCGTGTATGTAGAACCTTCTATCAAACGATAAGGTAAAATCGGCGCGACAAAAGCGATACCTGCAGCGGCATTATCCGCCACTTCAGTTTCGGTAAACTCGGTGTGGAACAATTTCCCTTGCCCATAAACCGATTGAGGACGCTTCAAGCTTTCTAATAACTGGCTCTGCTCAAAATGGTACAAGCTGCCTTTGCTGTCATAAATGGGCTTCCAGTTTTGGTCCAGAATATAAGTCGCGGACACACTCTCCGCTAGCGCATTGAAGCTATCCATCTTGTCCCAAACAACACTCGAGAAAAAGATATTACCACCCGCTTTAATCAATGATCGGTCATGCGAATACCATTGAGTTAGGCTCGCCGTCAGCTTAATTTGCTCTTGTACGGTTTGACGAATACCGGTCGTAGAGTTGTCCAGCTTGGTTTCTTTTTGCTCTAAAGAACTTTGGTTTTGTTTATTGAGAATCAACTGTCCCGCTAGGTAAACAGGAAGCATTGAGCAAGCCAGCAACACCAAGCCCATGGTGTATTTTAATGATAGCTTCAATCTCTTACCCTCATATTCGCCGAGTAATATTGAACAAAATCATTGTAAAATTTATGCAGTTCACTCTTTGGCATCCCTGACTTGTAACGCTGATACGCCCGAGCCGATGCCTCCCAAACGATCGCCATCTTGTAGTCACTCGACATCATTTGCGATGCTTGAAACTCATCGTACATATTTGAAAGTGTCTGGTTACCTTCCTCAACACGGCGTTGATTAACCTCATAAAACGGCGAAACCATGGCACTCGAGTGAGCTAAAGAGGTGAAACTGTTTGATTGCAGGTATTGAACGACTTCTTTCAAAGCCAATTTCTTATCTGGGTTTTGCATGCCTTTTTCCGTGACAGCAAAAACCTTTGCGCCACTAAATGAAGACATACTTTCACCACGATAGGTCGGCAACGAATTGATGTACAAATCTCGACCAAAGGCGGCATCGAGTTCGCTGAACGCCCAATCACCGTCAATCAAAAACTCGACTTCCCCATTGATGAACCTCTGCCTCGCGCAAATATCGCTGCACGATGATTCGATGACTTTTTTCTGCTGCAACATGTCGATGAAATCAAAGATAGCAACTAACCCTTCACCATTAACATTCTTCGACGATAATAAGTCTTCAGAAAAAAGCTGATAGAAAGCTAGATAGAAGTACATGTTTGGATTGGGAAAAAGCACGCTCACTTGATCGGACTGAGCAGAGCGTTCAATTAGGCTCTCCCATGTCACGACTTGCGCTTGAGGCTTGCTCGAATACAGAACGACTTGGTTTCCAATACCAACCGGTAACGCCTTAAGCTCACCGTTGATGACCACTGCATCGAGCGCTTTTTTCTCATAGCGTTGGGTATCGACCCAAGCATCAGGAAGCGTCGCTAAATCGATATATTCAGTTAGACCTAAGAAGTCAGAAGGAACCCAGATGGCGTCGGGAAAGGTATTGTCTCTAGGATCAGCAACAAGCAGTTCAGAACGAATACTGTTGACGTCAAACGAACGAATTTCTACACGATGATCAGTCATCGCTTCGATATGTTCTTTTACATAATCGGCCGTTTCATAATTAATACCAGCCCATATTTCAAGTGTGGACGAACAAGCAACGGCCGGAAATAGCATCGCAAATAGACTCAATAACCTCACACTTGGTTCCTTGTGGTAAAAATTAGACGTTGGATTTTAATCGCCCATCAATAAACCGGGCGATGCGGCTTATCGCTCACTGCTCATGATTAGAGACCTAGCTTTGGGCGACACGTTATATAGTAAAAAGTGCCTAAATAACAGTTGATACTCTCGCTTTAAGAGAAAGGTCTGCTCATTCTGATACATCCGTCATATCTCTGGATGACTGTTCTTACAATAAATCAACATACCATACCCTTTATTATTAACGACAAAAAAAATGCCGCAAAAGCGGCATCTATCTCGTTCGGTGCATTCGACACAATAAAAATCAAATAAGCAATTTATCAGTCAAAGCCCTATCATCGATTAAGCGTATTTCTCTTCGAAATCTTTCATGAAGCTAACCAGCGCTTGAACGCCTTCCAGAGACATTGCGTTGTAAAGTGAAGCTCTCATTCCACCTACTGCTCTATGGCCTTTCAGTGATTTCAGACCTGCAGCATCAGCCAATTCTAGGAACTTGCCATCTAACTCAGGTTTCGCCAGTTGGAACGGCACGTTCATTCTAGAACGGTTTGCAGTGTGAACATCGTTTTTGTAGAAAGCTGAGCTATCGATTACATCGTAAAGCAGCGCTGCTTTCTCTTTGTTCACCAACTCCATCGCTTCAACGCCACCTTGAGCTTTCAGCCACTTGAACACAAGGCCTGATAGGTACCAAGCGTAGGTTGGTGGTGTGTTGAACATTGAGTCTTTTTCAGCAAGTACTTTGTAGTTCAGAATACTCGGCAACACGTCGTTTGCGAGTTCGAGTAGATCATCACGTACGATTGCAATGCAGATACCCGCAGGGCCGATATTCTTTTGCGCGCCCGCGTAGATAACACCGTACTGAGACACATCAATCTTACGAGACAGAATGTTAGATGACATATCCGCTACGATTGGCTTATCCGTTTGAGGAAGCTCGCTGATTTCAATACCATCGATGGTTTCATTCGGACAGAAATGTACATACGCAGCTTCCGGGTCAATTTTCCAATCTTTAGCTGGAACAACCGCTGCTTTACCATCAATTGACGTCTTCGCGTTGAATACATCGATTTCGCAATATTTGCTCGCTTCAGTCACTGCACTTTCTGCCCAGTAACCCGCATCAATGTAAGTCGCTTTCGTCGCATCACCTAAAAGGTTTAGAGGAACAGCAGCGAATTGAGCACGAGCGCCCCCCTGACAGAAAAGAACTTTGTAGTTGTCTGGGATGTTCAGAAGATCACGTAGGTCCTGTTCGGACTCGTCAGCAACTTGAATAAATTCCTTGCTGCGATGGCTGATTTCCATCACGGAAGCCCCTAAACCATTCCAATCAATAAAGTCCGCTTGCGCTTGTTTCATTACCGGTTTAGGCAGTGCAGCTGGGCCAGCACTGAAGTTGAATACGTTATCTAATGTAAGTTCCATGGGGATGATTGCTCCTGCTAAATAATAACTATGCAAGTAATACCATGTTTTACCCAACATAAAAACAACAAAAGAGGTCTTAAGACCTCTTTTGTTTTGTACCGTATAAAATGTTTAAGCTTAACCTGCTAAATCACCCTATCAGTATTCACGCCTGCTCTGTTTATTGAACCAAAACCGGCATAAGTAGAGCGATTAATGGAATTTCTTGTCCATTTTCGAACACTAGGTTTCCATTTTCTAAGTCAGCGCTGATTTCATAACCACTGTCTGTTTCCTTGATCATTTCCATCACAAGCAATTCATCGATACCTTCACGGATGAATGGATACTCTTCAACAAGTTCATTTGAGAAGCTAGAGTGAACGTTGCCCGTTAATGCAGGCATGATCATCGAAGGGTTGCTGCTGATGTTTTCGGTCCCTTCCGGCACGCTCACCAACCACTTAGATTCGAACTGTCCCTTACCTAACTCTAACGACATGTTGTTCATTGAAAGGTCGAAACCTTTAGCA
Source organism: Vibrio sp. 10N.222.51.C5 (assembly GCF_041474575.1). NCBI lineage: Bacteria > Pseudomonadati > Pseudomonadota > Gammaproteobacteria > Vibrionales > Vibrionaceae > Vibrio > Vibrio sp. 10N.222.51.C5. Next base: position 20,070 of record NZ_JBFRUJ010000050.1, on the reverse strand, counting down.
AACAGGATATCGATAAATGGAATGATCTCTGCAACGTCTTCTTGCGTCATCACAGGATTAGATTGGTAAATCTCAAAGATTTTCTCAAACGACTCGCTATCCAACTTCGACATTTCAAAATCGACGTTTAGGTTGTTCAACTGGCCTTCACTGGTCTCGATGTTTGCGATATCCAGCTTGAGGTTGCTGCGCAGACGCTTAGTTGCTTCATCTAGATGTGATTCAAAATCGTACTTAGAATTTTCAATGGTCATGAAAGGCTGCATTGTAGAATCTGAAACCAAGAAGCTATCGATAGTAAAATTCTGAGTACCTAACCAGTAGCCTTTCGCTTGTTGGCCTGAACCCACACCTTTCAGATTAGACAGCGTTACCTCTTCACCGGTTTCAAAATCAATTTGAACTGAAGGGATTGAAAGCTCGTAATCAACTTGGCCTAAAACAGTCGCATGGCCAGAAAGATTCGATTTAGTGATCGAGACCGAAGTCCCATTCTCATCAGAACCTTGGTGATTGAACTGGCTTAACTCAAAGTTAAAGTCAGTGTTGCCGTTTAGCTCAGTACTAGTGGTCAGAGTTAAAGGCAGAATATCGGTATTCTCAAACGTCGACAGTGCATTTAGACTCACCAAACCATGGCTAACCGCACTATTTATGACAAACTCACTCGGCAACCCATCAATCGCAAGTTGCTCTTTCAGGTTTTCATCCGTCACAGTTAAACGAGTGGTTACGTTGGAAGACAAGTAACCTCTATCGTATTCCACGATCTCAGCTTGAATGCTTGAATTGTTAAGCTTTGCAACACCGTCAGTAATAGCATTTTGTCCAATTTGGCCAACCGCTAAAGGCCAACATAGTGCCAATGAGATTGCTCCGCCAATTGCACCAATTTTTCTTAACTGTTCCATGAGTTCTCTTTCTACACGTGTCTGTTTTTTTTAGTCTACCCCATCAGTAGCAAACAAGAAACATTGAGTTAAATCAGTCTATTGCTCGATACTTCGATTGCCTCAATAAATTAACGGCTAGCTCTCATCCTTATTCGGCGGTTCTTGCTAGGCTAGAGACGTCGCTACTATTAAGGTTGAGCTGTGAATCAATACGCTGTTATCTGTTTGGACAATAATCCGGTTAGCATTGAAAGAATACGTTCGGAGCTGGCTCCGTTGGCTTCTGTATTCGATATTTATACTGCCGAGAACATAGAAGACGCACATCACGCATTAGAAGATATTCATGATCACAACCAAACCGTTGCCTTGGTGATCACTCATCATCATTCTGAATTTAATGGCGTGCAATTCCTGATTGAACTTCAACAGCTGCCCCATAGTAATACCGCAAGAACGATATTAGTCAGCGCTTCGTCAGACATTCAATCCATTTTAACCGCTGTGAATGAAGGTAGGCTCAACCACTGTTTAACCAAACCGGTTCAAGATCAGGTTCTGTTCAAATCAGCGCAAAAAGAGCTGACCTCTTTTGTTATCCAATACGACTCAGAAAACCTGCTCTCTTACAGCGATGCATTGGATCAACAACGCTTACTCAGAGCGCACATTGAGCAAAAGATTCACTCTTTCCAATCGGGTTTCATTCACGACTACCACCAGCTTTCTGATAATGCCCTTGCAGAACGTGTCGTCAGTGCCTTACAAGATGTGTTTTCAAAAGATGACAAAACTAAGGCCATTCGTGACTATTCCCCCGAGCATCTACTCACTGTGGAAGGCGAAGACAATCGCTTTTTATGGCTGATCATTGAGGGTGAAGCAGCTCTTTATAAGAAAGATGAACTTGGGCAACAGCGGGAAGTGGTACGTCACTCCAAAGGGAACATTGTTGGCGGGATGTCATTTGTAACAGGCGAGCCTTCGTTTTCTACGGCGATCACCCTAACGCAGACTCGCGTTATCAAACTGGATAAAGATAGCTTTGCTCAGGTGATGCATTCAAACAATACCCTGCTGCCTTTATTTACCAATCTATTGCTCCGTCATTTTAATCGACGTTTGCAACGCAGCATCACCAATAAGATCAAACTGCAGCAGACACTAGAATCATTAGAGTCTGCACATCAACAACTGATCGAGAAAGAGAAAATGGCGATGCTCGGGCAGCTAGTCGCGGGAGTCGCACATGAGCTGAATAACCCGATTGCTGCCATATTAAGAAGCATCGAAACTCTGTCAGACCATCTCGACCAAATATTGGCAAACCTATCCGTTCCAGAGTCCAATAAAGGGACTGACGTACTGGCACATTCAAAGTTAGCTAAGCCACTATCAACAGCCCAAGAAAGACAGCTCGTAAAGCATCTTACGTCGACGATTAATGACCGTGCTTTAGCAAAAAAAGCCGTGAGACTAAACCTAAGCCAAGACTCTACGGTTCTAAACACATTAAAGGCGTCCCCTGTCGCAGGCAAAGAGCTGCTCAATGACTTAGAGCATTACCATTATGTTGGAAACTCTATCCGCTCAATTCAAGTGTGCAGCAAGCGTATTGCCGATATGGTCAAAAGCTTAAAAAGCTATGCTAGAGAAGATGAAGAAGTTCGCCACTACACAGATATCCACGAAGGGCTTGAAGATACCTTAGTGATCTTCGAAAACAGGCTTAAACACCACCAACTCGAAAAGCATTACGATACCGACTTACCGCCTTTATTGTGCCAGTCGCTCTCGCTGCAACAAGTGTGGACCAACCTTATCTCCAATGCGCTCGATGCCCTATCTGAACGAGGAAAAGTGACCATCACCACTTCTCAACAGACAAAAGGCGACGACGCGTTTCTTGTGGTGCAAATCTCCGATACTGGCCACGGCATTGCCAAAGAAGACATCAACACCATTTTCAACCCAAATTTCACGACTAAAAAAGAAGGCAACTTTGGTTTAGGGATTGGGTTATCCATTTCTCAACAAATCGTTTCGGCTCATCAAGGGTTTATTTTGGTGGAGTCAGAGGTAGGCAGCCATACAAACATGCAAGTGTGGCTTCCATTCAAACAAGAAGGAGCACCTCATGAATAAGTACCTAATTTTATGTGTCGATGATGAACCTGAAGTTCTCAATAGTGTCCTTCAGGACTTGGCGATATTTGAAGAGAACTTTCTGGTTGAAGGTGCAGAGTCGGTCGATGAAGCCAAGCAAGTAATCAAAGAAATGGGACAAGATGGTATTAAGCTCGCGTTAATCTTATGCGACCACATCATGCCAGAAGAAACCGGCATTGATTTTCTGATCGAACTCAACCAACACGACGCTACTAAACCAACGCGTAAGCTGTTGCTCACCGGGCAAGCTGGGCTAGAAGATACCGTCACAGCCATTAACAACGCAGCACTTGATTTCTATATTTCAAAACCTTGGCAAGGCGACCAACTGAGAGACACGATTACTCAACAATTGACTGACTATGTCATTGCCAACGACAAGCAATTGCTAAACTGGACTTCCATCTTAGATACCGAGCGCATACTGACTTCAATGGCGGATAAACGCACCAGTTTTGGTGAATAGCACTGATTGGTTAATGGATACTGAGAATAGCGTCATCCGATATAAAAACCTTCCGAATGTATACAAATTTTGGATAATTAGCTCGTCTATTTTTCTCATTCGCCCTAAACATGAGATCTCCGTTACATACTGATCCTTAATTTGCTTGTTTTTTAACTAAATGAGTAAGGTTTTACATTTTAAAGGATTACTTTTCCGTGAGTTAGATTAAACTGTCTCAATGTTTATGGTTTGCCGATTTGTCTCAAACCAAAGGAATTAACACTAATATAGGTTTACAGTCGTTATGCGCAAAATTCTACTTACTACCGCTATGCTATTGGCTTCTGGTCAAGCACTAGCTGTTGATGAACAACCACAGGTAATGAGCAACTTTAACTATGATTACTTTGAAGCACGTATCGGTGCTAGCCCAGTAACATTTGGTGGTGCGTTCAGTAAGTCCATTCACCCGAACGCTCACGCTATAGCACGTATCGATTCAGAATTTGAAAGCGATTACGACTCAGCTGTAGGTCTTGGTTTCCACGCTCCATTAAACAACTGGGCAGACCTAACAGGTGAAATGCTAGCTCGTATCGTTCAACCTGAGAACTCAAGCTCTACTGATATCGGTATGGAAATCAACATTGGTGTTCGCCAATGGCTTGGTCCACAACTAGAAGTTGGTGGTAAAGGTGGTTACGTTTCTATCGATGACAACGATGATTGGACAGGTTCTGTTTACGCGCGTTTCCACTCTACAGAGCTTTTCTCTTTAGGTGCTGAAGCTCGTATTAACGACTTCTACGGTGACCAACTTATGTTCACTGCTCGCTTCAAGTACTAATACTTAAAGCTCAAGCCCTAGCAAATAAGCTCTCTATGAGCACTTAGCCTTTTGATACTTAGTCTTTTAAGAAATCCGGCTAAGACAGAAACAAAAAAACCGAGGACATTCCTCGGTTTTTATTTATTAACAGTAATCTTAAGCATATAAGGCAAACTTCTTTAGTGGCAGCTCTTTAGTAATTGCTGCTTGCGTGGCTCTTGTAATAGTTTCCAGTGAATACCATCAATTGCACCCGCAAATTTCCAAAGTAGTTTTAGGTCAACATCGTTTCCGTACGCTTCGCGAACCTTATTAAACACTTCAGGCGCGCCCAACTGCATAAACATTGAAACATCATCCACACCCGCCTTTTTAACCATGCGCTCTAACGTAAGCTGCATGTTTGGTAGATCTCTTAATCTACGGCTAGCTGATGATTTCTTGAAGCTACGCTGCTGAATTGAATTATCGATTGAAGTACGAATAATACTATCCAATTCAGGATGTTCGCAAGTAAACAGATCCGTAATGTCGTAATAGTTTACGGTTGCTGTTGTCTGCTTCTTTACATGACGATACTTTTCACAATCAAGATCGGTCAGTTTTTTATCTAGTGATTTTCCACCTCTAATGAATAAACAACCTTCACTCAATAAAGCGAACATAGCGTCATTTTGAAAGAGGCCAATACCTCCGAACATAGAACGTTTTTGATGCTCACCAAATTGATTCACGTAATTAATAAATGCTGTCTCGGTCATATCCGTTGATCCTTAATCAAATTACCCCGATTAGGTTGATCACCAGACAAGCAGCTTGTTATGCGAAAAATTTTAAATCTATTTTTTTATTCTATAGGTGAATATTATGGTTTCGTTTTCCACCTTTAAATAAATGATACTTCGAAAAGAAAAATAAGTCTGGACTTAGTTCACATCAATCTATTGAATATTCCGGTTTTTCATGATTGACTTCACAGTAAACTATCAAACCATGCTTGAATTTGGACACCTAGTGATACACCGGTTCAAATTATTAAAGGTTATGTAGACGGGTGAGTATTGCCTCGCAGCATCGTGGCTTGTAAAATGGCAGGACAGACCTGTTTTTACTTTTTATATGAATCATTTATCGTTTTTCTGGCTACCTCAAAATAAGACTCTTCTCTTAAAGGGTCTAGAATCAGAGTTTGCCCAACTTGTTGGACATTCTATCTCAGCGGGAAAAATAACACTTCCTCCTATCCCTAACGTTGTACTGAAGATTCAATCGCTTTGTACCCTTGAATCAACTGGGATTGCTGACGTTGCCGAGTGCTTACTCGAAGACCCAGGCCTCGCTGCTATTGTCATTCGTGTGGCTAACTCTGTCGTCTTTAACCGACGTAATATTACTTGTGTTGATATTATGACGGCGGTGTCGCGCCTTGGCATATTAAGAGTACGTGACATCGTGACGGCTCAGGCTATTGAGCAACTCAAACACTCAGTCAACCTCAGTAAAGAATGTAATAAGGTATTGGTTCAGAGCGCTTCTGTATCAAAAGAGCTGGGCGCTACTATGGTGCTTGTTACCAACAGCTTCAAAGAGCTCTCCCCTACTGAATACCGTTACCTTGAGCATGAAAAATCGCTGCTTGTTGGATTACTGGCTGATATTGGTTTGTTCTGTTTGGTTAGCGAATACCACCTCTACCTCGAAAATGGCAATTACCTAGATCACGACATCGCTCTACAAATCTTCCAAGGCCAATGTTCTGCTACCAGTAAATTGGTGCTTAACCGTTGGGGCTTCGACAGCGACTTTATTGATGTGTGCAGCAATACCATCAATAACCACGAACAGCGTGAAGTCTCTTACTTAGATATCGCTCGAATCGCTAACCACCTGCTGATGTTCAGAAACAAGGATGAGAACATCGATGATCACGAAGTTGAACTTAACGTGACAGGTGCAGAGGTGCTTTATAAATTAAGCAACTTGAGCAAGCATGATTTTAATGCAAAGCTAAGCGACGTGATCAATACTAGCGGCTTCTAAGTCACTGTTAAATTACAAGTAAGTGTAATATGAAGTAAATGCAATGGGGAAAGCATGTTTACAGGGATGATCTTTATATTTGCGCCACTCGTCGTGGGGTATCTTTTTGCAATTTCGAACGCTCAGACATTAGAATTTATCAACCGCTCAACATCGCGGTTGATCTACGTGATTCTGGCGTTAATGGGACTAAGCTTAGCCGCCCTCGATAACCTAGGCAGTAACCTGCAGACAATCCTTCTATATACCGTCACTTTCTTTGTCTGCTTAAGCGTATGTAACCTAATGGCACTGCCCGCTATTGATAAGTTATTGCCACTCAAAACCGACAGTAGCAAGAAGAAGCTTCCCCTCTCTTCTATGGCGATGGAATCTGCAAAACTCATCTTAGTGGTAGGTTCAGGGCTAATCGCTGGCTTAGTGCTGCCTATTGGCCTTGATTGGGTTGATACCGCAAGCGAATGGATTCTGTTTGTTCTTCTATTCTTTATCGGCATTCAGCTGCGTAATAGCGGACTCACACTTCGTCAGATCTTACTCAACAAGCACGGTATGGTTATCGCAATCACCATTATCATCACCTCAATGTTAGGTGGTGTAATCGCGGCTTACATCCTAGATATCCCTCTGTTCAAAGCCTTGGCAATGTCTTCTGGATTTGGTTGGTACTCTCTGGCTGGTATCTTAATGGGTGACGCCTTTGGTCCTGTCTATGGTGGCGCTTCTTTCATGCTTGAGCTGTTAAGAGAGTTAGTTGCCTTGGTACTGATTCCAGTGCTAATTCGCAGCTACCCATGCACTTCCATTGGTTATGCTGGTGCGACTGCGATGGACTTCACCTTACCGGTCATTCAAACAACAGGCGGCGTTAGATGTGTGCCTATCGCTATCGTCAGTGGCTTTATCCTCAGCTTGCTTGTTCCGATATTGATGTTGTTCTTTGTATCTCTTGCTAACTAGATCGCAGGAATAGCGTTTGTTTTAGATTAGAATGCAACTCGAATACCAATGCCCAAGACACCGATACAGTTACCGAAATAAAAAGACACTAAGTGTCATTGCTCAACAAATAACGATCACGGTAACCTGTAACGACAAAGTTATAAAAAGAATAAACTTACAAAAGGAACCACTATGAAACGCCTTTGCGTCGCATTACTGCTAGCTTCAACTTCTACTTTCTCTTTTGCAGCAGATTCAATGTCTGAGACAAACCAGTGCCAAGCAAAAAAATATGATGCGTACATCGACGCTTCTTTGAATTGGTATGCCGACCTTGCTGCATTAACCTCTGAGCAATATCCAGAGCTAACAGAAGTGAGTGAGTGGTTCCTAGAAGGTCGTAAGCACCACTTTGAGCTGAATCGTGCTGCGGTTAACTACTACCTTGTGAACGATTCAAGCAAAGTGGCAACAGAGCAACCTGTAGAAGGTTGGTTGCAACTTGAGCAACACGACATTAAAACGCTATCAACACGTGATGATGAGCTTGGTAAAATCGCGAAAACAACATTCGATGACCGCCAATCAACGCCTCACGCTCAAAACTACGAACTACGTTCTGCCTTTGCAGAGCTGCTTAGTCACCCTAAGCAAATCGACTCAGCGCTGCAGCGTTACAACCAGTCGATCAGTAAACTTGAAGCGATTAAGTGTAAATAACCCCGCATTTAATATGCTTTTTTGAGAAGTTGGATTTCATAATTAAGACGGGACATTGTTCCCGTTTTCGTTTAGATTGTCCCGCTCGCGTCAATATTAGAAAAATAACTCGCTTGCTATGGTTACGGAACAAAAAACAGCAGATGTTAGCTTCGACAGTCTTCTACGTATCTTCACGGTACCTGAAGGCCCAGATTCAACACTCACTCAAATTGAAGACAAACTTTCACGAAACCTGAATCAATTCTTACGTGAACATATTGTGGCTGAAGAAAAGCCGCTACGTGAAATTGAGAAAGATTTTTCAAATGCTCATATCCCAGAGCAGCCTGAGTTTGTTTCTGAACATACTGAGCATCTCCTCGATTCTCTTGTGTCTCATTCGGTTCACACGTCTTCGCCAAGTTTTATTGGCCATATGACCTCTGCGTTGCCGTACTTCCTGATGCCGCTTTCAAAAATCATGATTGCGTTGAATCAGAATCTAGTAAAAATCGAGACCTCAAAAGCTTTCACTCCCCTAGAACGTCAAGTTCTGGGCATGTTACATCGCCTGATTTATCAAGATAGTGACCAGTTTTATTCTCGTTGGATGCACAGCGCAAACCACTCTTTAGGTGCGTTTTGTTCTGGCGGTACCATCGCGAACATTACAGCGCTCTGGGTTGCACGTAACAACGCACTAAAAGCGCAAGGTTCGTTCAAAGGTGTAGAAAAAGAAGGCCTGTTTAAAGCCATGAAGCACTACGACTACGAAGGCCTTGCCATCTTAGTCTCTGAACGTGGCCACTACTCTCTGAAAAAAGCCGCGGATGTCCTTGGTATTGGTCAAGAAGGTCTAGTGTCTGTTAAAACAGATAACGACAACCGTATTTGTACTGATGATCTAAAGCTCAAGATCGAGCAGCTCAAGCAGAACAAGATCAAACCTTTCGCCGTCATTGGTGTGGCTGGTACAACCGAAACCGGGAATATCGACCCACTAAGAGACATTGCTGAGGTGTGTGCCGAATCCGATTGTCATTTCCATGTTGATGCTGCTTGGGGTGGTGCGACTCTGATGTCTAACAATCATCGTCACCTGCTTGATGGTATTGAACTGGCGGATTCAGTCACGATTGATGCGCACAAACAGCTTTATATCCCTATGGGTGCGGGCATGGTTCTGTTTAAGAAGCCAGATGCGATGACAGCGATTGAACATCATGCTCAATACATTCTTCGTAAGGGCTCAAAAGATTTAGGCAGCCATACGTTAGAAGGTTCTCGTTCAGGCATGGCAATGCTGGTTTACGCCGCAATGCACATCATTAGCCGCCCAGGTTATGAACTGCTGATAGACCAAAGCATTAACAAAGCACGCTACTTTGCCGACCTAATTAAAGATCAGAGCGACTTCGAACTGGTTTCAGAACCTGAGCTTTGCCTACTGACTTATCGCTACGTACCTGAATCAGTCAAAGCTGCACTGCTTAAAGCTGAGCCTGAACATCGTATCGAACTGAATGAGTTGCTCAATGAGCTGACTAAGTTTATCCAGAAGAAGCAGCGTGAAACAGGTAAGTCTTTCGTGTCACGTACACGCTTAAACCCTGAAGCATGGGTACATCAGCCAATCATCGTTTTCCGCGTGGTATTAGCAAACCCACTAACAGGCAATGATATTCTTTCGTCAGTGCTTGAAGAACAGCGTGAGATCTCTAAACTAGCACCAAACTTGATGGGCAAAATCAACAAACTGGTTACGCAAATCAACGCATAGTCATTCAATTTTAGTTGCATCAAAACTGAAAATTTCTTTCTTTTTGATGTAACTAAGCTGTCAGTTCATACTCATTTTGCATTCTTTTTGCTCAAACTCTCTTCCAATTCTGTAGTTTTCTAAAATTTTGTTGAGGTTTGTCATATTCTTAAGCATTCATGCCCTGTTTTTGTATTAGTAAATAGTATGTTGGGTTTATACTGACTCTATGGTGCTAGTTAGCTTGATATCTATTTGACGCAGCAGTATTTACGAAACCGAATATACATCGGCTTTGTGTTTACTGATATTTGCTTCAGCCATACCCCCTGGTAAAAGATATTAACTAGCAAGTTGTTCTCTATACCCTTGTGAACACTATGAATACATTAGAAAAAATACAAAAAAACCTGGAAAATTTCAGCAAGTCTGAGCGCAAGGTAGCCGAAGTAATTATGGCTTCCCCTCAAACTGCAATTCATTCTAGCATTGCTACCTTAGCTAAAATGGCTGACGTGAGTGAGCCTACAGTTAACCGCTTCTGTCGTCGATTAGACACAAAGGGCTTCCCTGACTTCAAACTTCACCTAGCTCAAAGCTTGGCAAACGGTACACCTTACGTGAACCGTAATGTTGAAGAAGATGATGGTCCAGATGCTTATACGCATAAGATTTTCGAATCAACTATGGCTTGTCTAGACGTTGCTAAAAACAGTCTAGACGCGATGCAAGTAAACCGTGCTGTTGACTTGCTGACTCAAGCAAAACGCATTTCGTTCTTCGGACTGGGTGCCTCTTCTGCTGTCGCCAAAGATGCTCAAAACAAGTTTATTCGTTTTAATATCCCAATCACATGTTTCGAAGACATCGTGATGCAACGAATGAGCTGCATTAACTGCAGTGATAACGACGTTATTGTTCTTATCTCTCATACTGGCCGCACTAAAAGCCAAGTTGAGATTGCAAACTTAGCGCGTGAAAACGGTGCGACAGTTATTGCTATCACAGCAAAAGATTCTCCACTGGATAAAGCGAGCTCGTTGTCTATTTCTCTGGATGTTCCAGAAGACACTGACGTTTACATGCCAATGGCAAGTCGCGTTGTTCAGATGACGGTTATCGATGTGCTAGCGACAGGCTTTACGCTACGTCGTGGTTCTGGTTTCAGAGAGAACCTAAAGCGCGTCAAAGAGTCACTTCGTGATTCACGTTACGAGAAGTACTCTCAGTTCTAATCTGCTTAGTCATGAACTGAAAACAGATGACCAGAGAACAAGTTGAATTAAAAAAACGGAGCCTAGAGCTCCGTTTTTATTTGTCTGTATAAAATGACTTATACAACGAACAAGTTTAAGACCGTTAGATAGTCCAACTATTGCCCTTCTCAACCACGCTGTTTTCGGACGCATAAGAATTGATAATGGTAAAGCTCGACTCGACAGCTGGCTCTTGCCCAATTTGATTCATTGAAGCTCCCTCATGATGCCCTTCTCTACAACTGCACTTCTCGCATACTTGCTTCAAAATATGCACGAGCCTCTCTTGGTTAAGCGGCAAAGGGTTTCCTTTAATCGCCACTGATTTGAGCGCGTCGGCAGACACCTCATCAAACTGGGCTTCACAGACACCAAATTCCAACAAGTTGGGTAACTTAAGCGTATCAAGCACTTCCGATAACCAAGAAATTGCCTCCTCTTCTATTGCTTCTACGTTACCTGTTACTATCTGAGCGATTCGCTGATAACGCGCTAGGATGTCGCTTCTTTGCTGCTCTTTTGCAACGGCTATGTTCTCCAACATCACAAACGGCGCTAAACGCGCGGTAATCACACTATGAGGCGCAGAAATCTTACCTCCTAGTGCGGAGGCTAAACCATGGGCTGCGCCAAGCTTGGCATTAGTTATCGCCATACCACCGAGCATAGAAGCGAAAGCAAGATCAGAACGCGCTTGAGGCTCATCATAAACACACGCTTTAACCACAGAACCACTCAACTTACGCAGCCCTTCTTCACAAATCATATCGGTTAACGGATTCGGTTCACCACACACGTAGGCTTCCATTAGATGAGTAAAGGCATCCATCGCACCTCGCCCAGATAGATATAGATTGGTTCCATGAGTTAGGGTTGGGTCGACAATCGCAACGTCGGCCAGCATGTCTGGGCTTCTCAGGCTGATTTTTACTTGGTCTTGGCCTGATTTCAGCACCGCGTTTTTAGTGACCTCGGCGCCGGTACTCGCTGTGGTTGGAATTGCGATAAACGGAAGTGGTTTGGTTTTAAGAGGAACATTACGCCCGACCACTTCAACATAGTCATATAAATTGCCTTGATTAGGTAAAACCGCAGCCAACGCTTTGCCCATATCGATGGCGCTACCGCCCCCCATGGCGACAACCATATCTGGCTTAAATCGACGAGCAGAAATAGCCGCCTCTTCAACCATTTTGATATTAGGTTCACCGGAAACGGCAATGTGCTGATAACGCATACTCTGCGCATCAAGATAGTCAGTAACAATTGAAGTGCGCTCTAATGTATTGCCTGTAACCAATAGCACGCTGTAGCCATATTGATTAAAGAGAGACAATGAAGCGGAAAGTGCTCCATCACCAAAGATGATCTTTGTAGATGTCATAAATTGAAACATGGTGCCTCCTGCGCCTATGACCGAACAAAACTGCGAACTCTTGGTTATTGGAATTTAGCCTTTATATAGTGCATCAGTATTAAGATGCCTCGTTCTGTATGCGCTTTTTTTGACGAGGTGCAACTTGTCGCATTAAAGATGGATTAATGTCGTATTCTTAGGGGTAATTCACACTCTTAAATTAAGGGTAATCAATCTGAATACCCATCAGAAATCAGCATGGATCCTTTTTGTGACCATTATTTGCTCTGATAGACAAAACCTATTGTATTAAGAGGTAATTCCATCTTTATTTCCCCATGGCATTGAGGCATAGTTGGTTTTATGAAATTTTGAGTGGCATTCACTAAAGAATAGTTAACATAATCGAGTTAACGAGCCTCATCCCGTATTTAGGAGAAATTAAATGTTTGTAGTTATTTTTGGTCGCCCTGCTTGCCCATTCTGTGTTCGTGCAAAAGAGCATGCTGAAACTCTTAAAGCTAAACGCGATGACTTCAACTACCGTTACGTTGACATCCACGCTGAAGGTATCAGCAAAGCTGATCTAGAGAAGACTGTTGGTAAACCTGTCGATACAGTTCCACAAATCTTCATCGACCAAGACCACATCGGCGGCTGCACAGAATTTGAAGCATACGCAAAAGAAAACCTAGGTCTTTTCGACTAAGCTAGGATTTCTCAAACGAGAATCAGGGCTAAAGCCTTAAACAGCTGACCCATTTAGGCGTTAGACTGTACGATTTATAGAAAGCCCGCTCACTGTAGCGGGCTTTTTTATGACCAGTTTTCATACGGAATAAGAATAAGGTCAAAATCAAGTAAATTAACAAAATATTGCTTATAATTTATTTATATTTAGATACAATTCACCTCTCAAACTTACCCTGTGTTCCACGCCAATTATTGAGCGACCACCGTGAATATCGACGTTGTTTTTCTGTTAGAACAAAACCCCATTCTCCTCATCTTTGTTGTTTTATCGATTGGATTAGCCATTGGTAAAATTCGTTTCGGTAGCCTCCAACTTGGTAATTCAATCGGTGTTTTGATTACTTCCCTTATCATGGGACATCTTGGCTTTTCTTTTAACGCAGATGCGCTCACCATTGGTTTCATGCTGTTCATCTACTGTGTTGGCATTGAAGCTGGACCAAACTTCTTCGGTATCTTCTTCAGAGACGGTAAGCACTACCTCATTCTGAGCCTTGTGGTACTTTCTACCGCAATTGCCCTAACCTATTTCAGTAGTCATTACCTTGGCCTAGGCTTTGGTTTATCTGCAGGCATGATGGCAGGTGCCTTAACAGCAACGCCGATATTGGTAGGTGCTCAAGATGCTCTGAATTCTGGGCTTGCAGAATTACCAAGAAACATGGACTTGAGCCTGATTATCGAAAACCTTTCAGTCGGTTACGCGATGGCTTACTTGGTTGGCTTAATCAGTATGATTATGTTTGCTCGCTTGATTCCAAAACTTCAAAAAGTGAACCTACACGACTCGGCAGAGCAAATCGCCCAAGAACGTGGGTTAGGCGCTTCAGGTCAGCGTAAGGTTTACTTGCCCATTATTCGTGCTTATCGAGTGGGACCAGAGCTCATCTCTTGGACTGACGGTAAGAATCTGCGTGAACTGGGCATCTATCGCCAAACAGGCTGTTACATCGAGCGTATTCGACGTAATGGTATTCTTGCCCATCCAGATGGTGATGCAATTCTGCAAGAAGGCGATGAGATCGCATTGGTTGGTTTCCCAGATAGCCACGCTCGTCTAGACCCAAGCTTCCGTAACGGTAAAGAAGTTTTCGACCGTAACCTTCTCGATCTGCGTATCGTGGAAGAAGAGATCGTCGTTAAGAGTGACAGTATCGCAGGTAAGCGCCTATCTGACTTAAACCTGTCTGAATACGGCTGTTTCCTTAACCGCGTAGTACGTGCTCAGATTGAAATGCCGATGGACTTAAACATCGTGCTTTCTAAAGGTGACGTCCTACAGGTGAGTGGTGAAAAGAGTCGAGTGCACGGCCTAGCTGAGAAAATTGGTTTCATCTCAATCCACAGCCAAATGGCGGATTTGATGGCCTTCTGTAGCTTCTTCATTTTGGGTATTTTGTTTGGTTTGATCACCATGACATTCGGTCAGGTATCGTTTGGGCTAGGTAACGCGGTTGGCCTGCTTCTATCGGGCATCATGCTTGGTTTCCTACGAGCGAACCACCCTACTTTCGGTTATGTGCCTCAAGGTGCTCTGAACATGGTCAAAGACCTCGGTTTGATGTTCTTTATGGTCGGTATCGGCTTGAGCGCCGGTGGTAAGATATTTGAGCACTTAACCCAAGTTGGCCCACAGGTAATAGGTATTGCCCTAGTAGTGAGTGTGCTGCCAGTATTCTTCGCTTACTTGGTTGGCGCTTACGTATTGAAGATGAACCGAGCTTTGTTGTTCGGTGCAATCATTGGCGCGCGAACTTGCGCTCCAGCGATGGACATCGTAAATGACCACGCTCGCTCAACGATTCCGGCTCTGGGTTATGCGGGTACTTATGCGATAGCCAATATATTGATGACCTTAGCAGGTACTTTCATCATCATAATTAGCTAGCATCTGCTGCATTAAAAGCAGCCAAGCTTAGATATTTCGAATGCACTAATTCACTTTGGGTTAGTGCATTTTTTATAACCTGTTTTAAGCGGTTCAAGCCTTCTTCCCCACTCCTGCTCTTAACTCTCTTCATCCCTTATTTCTACTCTTGTCCCCCTTCGAATCGCGGTAGCCGTATCCGCTCTTAAATCTCTTCGCATCCCGCCACTCGAATCCCATATCTGCTCTTAATCTCTTGAACCAAATAGCAGACAAAAAAATAGGCGCTCAATGAGCGCCTATTTCGTTTAGATTCGATAACTTGAATTAGATGTCAGCTACATCAAATTCAACAGCTGGGTTAACGTCAGCTTCGTAATCAACACCTTCAACACCGAAACCAAATAGCTTCAAGAACTCTTCTTTGTACTCTACGTAGTCAGTCAGTTCTTTTAGGTTCTCAGTTGTGATTTGAGGCCATAGGTTACGACAGTGATCTTGAATGTCTTCGCGAAGCTCAAGGTCATCTAGACGTAGACGGTTCACTTCATCCACTTCTGGCGCGCTGCCGTCTTCTTTGTATAGACGTTGGCTGAACATACGGAAGATCTGTTCCATACAACCTTCGTGAATACCTTCTTCACGCATCTTCTTGAACACCATAGCGATGTAAAGAGGCATTACAGGGATTGCAGAACTTGCTTGAGTCACTACAGACTTAAGAACAGCAACGTTTGCAGTACCGCCAGTTTGGCCTAGCTTCTCGTTCAGCGCTGTCGCTGCACGGTCTAGATCCATCTTAGCTTTACCTAGTGCGCCATCCCAGTAGATTGGCCACGTTAGTTCAGTACCGATGTAGCTGTAAGCAACCGTCTTACAACCGTCCGCTAGAACACCAGCTTCAGAAAGAGCATTGATCCAAAGTTCCCAATCTTCACCGCCCATTACAGTAACAGTGTCTTTGATCTCTTCTTCAGTTGCAGGCTCTACGCTTGCTTCGATGATTGTGTCTTTGTTCGTATCAACCGCAGTTGACGTGTACGTTTCACCGATAGGCTTTAGAGATGAACGAATTACTTCGCCAGTCTCTGGCATTTTACGCACTGGAGACGCCAGTGAGTATACAACCATATCGATTTGGCCTAGATCTTCTTTGATCAGGTCAATTGTTTTCTGTTTCGCCTCGTTAGAGAAAGCATCGCCGTTCAGGCTTTTTGAATACAGGCCTTCTTCTTTAGCAAACTTGTCGAACGCTGCTGAGTTGTAGAAACCAGCTGTGCCAGGCTTTTTCTCAGTACCGGCTTTCTCAAAGAAAACACCGATAGTTGAAGCGCCGCCACCAAATGCAGCCGCAATACGTGAAGACAAGCCGTAGCCACTTGAAGAGCCAACAACTAGTACACGTTTAGGTGCGTTTGCGATTGGGCCTTGAGCTTTTGTGTAAGCAATTTGTTCTTTTACATTAGCTTCACAACCGACTGGATGTGTTGTAGTACAGATGAATCCGCGAATTCGAGGTTTGATGATCATATTCAACTTCCTTAAAAAATCAGGTTAAGGATAAAAGTTTCGTACGCAAATGGCATCTAATTTCTGTAAAAATGTGGCGAAAATGCAAGTGGTTGGAGCACTCAGTGAATATTTGCTGACTAAGTCACCATTTGTTAACGCCTCTATTGCAACTTCTACGACAAAAACAAAAAAAGGCACCTAATAAGGTGCCTTTTGTCATTTCTTTATCTAAGCAACGCTATTTAGCTTAGGTTTTAACTCTTTTCGCGTCAAAGTTTCACTGTAATCATGACTGAAGTGGTCAACTTGAATCGCTGCGTAGCGAAGTTTGTCTGCTGCAATGATTTGGTCAACTTCGTCTTGAGTAAGAACATCTGCCGCCAGTGCTTGAGCAAGTTTATCTTGCAATAGACCTTTACGAGCCACTTTGCCCTCTTTCACTGCTTTGAAGATCTTACGTTCGAGAGGCTTGATGCTGTACATCGCATTGAACGCATTCTCCATTAGGCCAACACTATCCTCTTCTTCTTTGCCTATGTAGCAAAGGTGAGTTAGACGTTCACGGTGTGCACCCGGAGTCATCAAGCTTTCTGCCAGTTGTACCGTTAGATTATCACTTGGTTTTTCAAAGTGGTTACCGACAGGGAAAACTAGACCTTTAAGTACTTTACCTACCATCTTGTTCGGGAAGTTTCTGTACGCTTCTTGTAGCGATTTAGCCGCGTTATGGAAACAGTGTTGAACCGCGTAGTGTACGTAGTCTAGGTCAGCTTGTTGACGACCTTCATCTTCATACTTCTTAAGCGCTGCAGACGCCATGTATAGGTAACTTAGACCATCACCTAGACGTGCAGAGATAAGCTCTTTACGTTTCAGTTCGCCACCTAGTGTAAGCATTGCGAAATCCGCACTCACTGCAAGCGCACGGCTCAAGCGAGTTAAGTCTTGGTAGTAAGGCTTCGTTGGACCGCTCATATCAGCTTTAATGAACTTAGAGCCTGTCAATGCCGCACCGAACGCACCAAACGTGTTCTTAGTTGCGTGAGAGATATGCTTGAACAACAAGTTATCGAAATCCTTCGCACCTTGCTTCTCATCTGGGTTTGCTGCCGCTTCCATTTCGCTTAGCACGTATGGGTGACAACGTGTCGCACCTTGACCGAAGATCATCAGGTTGCGAGTTAAGATGTTCGCACCTTCTACTGTGATAGCAACTGGAATACCTAGGTAAGGCGCAGCTAAGTAGTTCATTGGACCATCTTGAATTGCACGACCAGAGTGGATATCCATTGAATCATTCAGGATAGTACGCGCCATTTCTGTCATGTGATATTTCGCGATAGCCGTAACGATACCCGGCTTCTCTTTCATATCGAGTGAAGTAGTTGTTAGTGTACGAGTCGCTTCTAGTAGATACGTTAAGCCACCAATACGACCTAAACTCTCTGCAACTCCTTCAAACTTACCAATCGACATACCGAACTGCTTACGAACATAAGCGTATGCGCCGGTCGTTTTCGCCGTTAGGTGGCCCATCGCCGTGCCAAGTGCGGGTAATGAGATACCACGACCTGCAGACAGACATTCCACCAGCATACGCCAGCCTTTACCTGCGTAATCGGCACCACCGATTAACCATTCCATAGGAATAAATACATCGTGACCGCGTGTTGGACCATTCATAAACGCAAGACCAAGTGGGTCATGACGCTCACCAATCACAACACCTTCGTGGTCAGCCGGGATTAGCGCACAAGTGATGCCAATGTCTTCTTTGTCACCCAGTAGCTTTTCTGGATCGTGCAGTTTGAAAGCCAGACCAAGTACCGTCGCAACTGGTGCTAGTGTAATGTAGCGTTTGTTCCAGTTAAGCTTGATACCTAGCGTCTCTTTACCTTCGTGCATGCCCATGCACACAGTACCGACATCAGGGATACCACCCGCATCAGAACCCGCTTCTGGGCCTGTTAGTGCGAAACATGGGATATCTGTACCGTCAGCAAGACGAGGTAGCCAGTAGTCTTTTTGGTCTTGAGTGCCGTAGTGAGACAGCAGCTCACCAGGACCAAGAGAGTTTGGAACCATTACCGAAACCGCAGTACTGATACTGCGAGTCGCAATCTTAGTTACGATAGTTGAGTTAGCGTGTGCTGAGAATTCACGACCGCCATACTCTTTCGCAATAATTAGCGAAAAGAAACGCTCTTTGCGTAAGAAGTTCCACACCTCTTCAGGAAGGTCTCGATCTTCTTTTACAATTTGGTGGTCATCAAGCATAGCGAGCAAGGTTTCAAGCTCATTATCCATGAACGATTGCTCTTCTGCTGTCAGCTGAGGTTTTGGGTATTGATGCAGCTTAGTGAAATCTGGTTTACCAGAAAACAGCTCTCCGTCCCACCACACGCTACCCGCTTCCATCGCTTCTTTCTCGGTGCTAGATAGTGGTGGTAGTACTTTTTTAAAGAGTTTAAAAGCTGGGTCACTTACCCATTTTTGTCTTAGAGAGCTCATAGTTCAGATCCTTTTGTTCACTATATTGGTTGTGAATGTTTCGCTTTTTATTGTTTTATTCTTCTGCTGACATGCCAGCGGCTAAATATGGAATAAGAATATCGACCACTGCCTTAGCATCTATCTTTCTGTCATAGTCATTCTCTGCAATTTCTACCAGAGCCTGACTTGATGCCATGGTGAATACACAAGTCCCTAGGGTGAAGTGTAATCGCCAAAATAACTGTTCTTGAGTGAGGTTCGGATTCGCCTTCATTACTGACGTTGTAAACAAAGAAAGTACTTCGCTATAACGGGTAGTAATGAACCAACGCAAGTGTCCTTGCACATCTGTATAGCCTCTGCCGATAAGTAACATGAACCGGCTTGTACCATTTGGCCTAACATCATTAAGTGCTCTTAGTGGCTGTCTCAACGACTCAAACACGTCACTCATAGAATACGTTTCGTTCAAGTTTAAGTTCACTAATGCATCTTGCAGTGCTGGCATAAATGCTTCTAAGTAACGATTGAGTACCGCACGAACCAGAGTCTTCTTATCGCCAAAGTGATAGTTCACTGAAGCTAAGTTGACATTCGCTTTACTCGTAATCGTGCGTAAAGAAGTGTCATTAAAACCGTGCTCAGCAAATAAGCCTTCAGCCACATCTAAGATTTTGTCTTTGGTTGTACTTCTTGGTGCCATTTCAATCACTCGTATTAAACAACTGTTTGAAATATACGCTTAGTACATTTATTTAACAAGCAAGCAACATCACATTTTCACAAATTGGTCGTACCAGTTAATAAAACTCAGCACTAACCGATTGAATCGCTGTGTGTTTACAAAAAAAGAAAAAAATAATGAATTTTCTTGGAACTGAAATGGAAATGGTGGGTCATAAATTATATAGAAAACAGCGTATTTAGAAGTTTAACAGGCCGTCAAACTTGTTCTTCTCACTGCTTTCTTAATTACTGCATTTTCCTTATTAACTCCTATACTTGTATCCGCCCAAACCACGTTGGTTTGGGCTTTTTTTTGGTTCATCG